>NZ_JANSIK010000043.1:0-55804 GCF_047462035.1 Synechococcus sp. R5-15
TGCCAAACCGCCTAAAGCTCAGTAAATTCAGCAAAGTTCAGGGTTTTGGGGGTTAGAGGCATGCTCTTCTAAGGTGGGATTGGTGATGGCCAAAGCAGCCACTCCTCCCGCCAAAACCAGCCCGGAAAGCAAGGAAAAGACCTTCAGCATCGCAGCCTCCGAAACCGAATTCTTTATTCTGCTATAGGCTTGAGCCACCTCAACAGGGATCTTTCGGCAGAAGCCAAAGGACTCCGTCCTGCCTCTGGCGGGGTTGTTGCTATGGACAAGGGATCGCAATGCTGTTGCAATGGGAACGGCCAGGAACTGCCCCACAGAAGGGCTCCATCCCTTGATTGAGTTGCCGGCCCACAGGTTAGGATGGGATCCGACGCGCAAACAGCTTGCTGCTCTCTATGGAACTTGCCGATCTAAGACGCACCCTAGAATCGCTCACCTTGCGCCTGAGCAACGCTCAGGACTATCTTTGACCTGCCCCACTTGGAGCAACAGATTGCCATCCTAGAGCAAGAAGCCTCGCAGCCGCAGTTTTGGAATGATGTAGAGGCAGCCCGCCGCCACCTGCAAAAGCTCAACAGCCTCAAGGCCTCCTGGGATCAGGTGCACCGCTGGAAGGATCGCCTGGAAGATGCCGCCAGCGCCCTTGAGCTGCTCCAAGAAGAGCCCGATCCGGAACTCTTAGCCGAGACAGCGGGATCCCTGGCAGTGGTGGAGCGGGAGTTGGGCCAGTGGGAGCTACAGCAACTGCTCTCCGGCCCCTACGACAAAAACGGTGCCATCCTCACCATCACCGCCGGCGCAGGGGGAACCGACGCCCAGGACTGGGCGGAAATGCTCCTGAAAATGTACACCCGCTGGGCCGAAAACCAGGGCTACAAGGTCAGCCTCTCGGAATACTCCGAAGGTGCCGAAGCCGGCATCAAGTCCGCCACCCTGCTGATCGAAGGCCCCTACGCCTATGGGTATCTTTCTGCCGAGAAGGGCAACCACCGCATGGAGCGCATCAGCCCCTTCAACGCCAACGGCAAACGGCAAACCAGCTTTGCTGGCGTAGAGGTGATGCCGATTCTGGAAGAGGAAAGCGAGTATGAGCTGAAGATGGAAGATCTGGAGTTCGAGACCTCCCGCTCGGGTGGAGCAGGTGGCCAAAACGTGAACAAAGTGGAAACAGCGGTGCGGGTGATCCACAAGCCCACCGGCATTGCCGTGCGCTGCACCGAGGAGCGCTCCCAACTGCAAAACAAAGAGCGAGCCATCCAGATCTTGAAGGCCAAGCTGATCGAGATGGAAGAAGAAAAACGCAGACAAAAGCTGGCCGAGATTCGCGGCGAGATGGTGACTCAGGGCTTTGGGGGGCGTATTCGCACCTACACCTTCGATCCCTACAAGCTGATCAAAGATCACCGCACCAACGCCGAAACCTACAATGTCGAGGCCTTTATGAACGGCGAGCCGGAGGAGCTGATGCATTTTATCCAGGCCTATCTGCGGCAGGAATACGCCAAACAACAGGCCGCCGCAGTCTAGGGCCGGCTGTAGCGCTCCCACACCGCCTGCATGAGGGCAGCCCGCTCCTGGGCTGAGAGCTGGGTCAAGGTCAGGGGATCCCCTTCCTGGAAAAACTCCCCTACCCCCCATCCCACGGCCCGGGGAGAGGCGGTTTTGGCTTGCAGGGATCCCGCCCAAGCCAACCCGTGCCAGGCGCCGATGGGAGTCTCCAGCGCCGAAGAAAAGACCAGATCCAGGCCGGGATGGCGGCTGAGATACTCTCGCAGCGCAATGCAGGAGCCCACCAGAGACGGCTTCACCACCAGGATCCCTTTCCATCCTGACCGATGGATCGCTTGCAACTGCTCCAGGCAGGCCACCGATTCATCCAAAGCAACGGGGGTTTGGTACTGGCGGCTGAGCTCCACCAGATGGGAGTGCTGATTCGGCGGCAGAGGCTGCTCCAAAAACTCAATCTTGACCGGCGAGGCCTGGTTAAGCCGATCACAAACCATCAGCCACCGGTGGGCCTCCGCAAGCGTTAACCCCCCATTGGCATCCAAACGCAGATGGGATCCCGGCGGCAACCGCTCCAGCCATTGCTCCAGCTTCTCCAACTCCTGCTGCATGGGATCCCTCCCTACCTTGAGCTTGTACACCGACCGCGTGAGTGGGACGGAGTCCTTGTAGGAGTCCTTGTAAGATTCCGGCGGCAGGGTCTCCCCCAAAAGTTCACAGAAAGAGAGTAGAGAGAGATCCTTGTTCAACCAATCGGGATCCCGACAGGCCAGCCAAGCGCCTTCCAACCCAAACCGGCAGGCCGGTAGTGCTTCTGGGATCCCCAAAATATACGCCTCCGACAAAAGAGGGGGCAGCTGCCGACAAAACGCCAGAGCCTGCTCTAAGGTCTCGCTGCCAAACCAAGGGATGGGAGCAATTTCCCCATATCCCTGACAGCCTGTCTCCCGATCTGTAAGTCGGATCAGGATCCCTTCGCGCACGGACCACAGTCCGTGGTGGGTACGCAGGGGCCGCCGAAAGGGACGCCAGTAGGGGCAAAACGCAAAGGAAAACCGCTTTTCCAGCCGCCCAAGCGGCACGGATCCCTCTTTTTGGGTATCCCCTGCAGATGATCTGCTGTGCCTACCAGCCACAAAAAGCTCAAGCAAGATAAAGAAAGGAAAAACGCCAGTTTTCTCAGAGGGCTGCTATTCAGAAACGATCCCCATCGTTTTCTTGGACATCTCGAGATTGACCCACAATCGTGACCTCAATCCAGAGTTATGGTTACTTCAGGCCAGGGTGAGACACCTGGGCTACTGAAAAAAGCCTTCTGGCACAATGCATTATGCATTATTGCTCCGCAACGCTGACGCGACGACGCAACCAACGTTTTAGGTGTGGGTGCAGTGTCCTAGTTTGAATCGAAACGACCATAAAACACCGGCTCAACTTCTGCCAAGGCGGCTTCCGGCCCCACCAGAGCAATGGCCGAGTTGGTCAGGTAGGTTTTTGCGGCTTGGTGGAGCTGCTCTGGGGTGAGTTGCCTGACCCCCTGCAAATACTGCCGGTCAAACTCCATGCCCAAGCCCAAAATCTCGTACCAGCCCGCCAGTTGAGCCACCTGGGCATTGGTTTGTTTGCTGAGGGCATACTGGCCCAGAAGTTTGCGCTGCGCCATTTCCACCTCTGCCAGGTCGAGCGGATTGGCCTGCAGACGGTGGATTTCTGCTTGTAGGCGTTCCAGAGCCACCTGGGTGTTCTCTGCTGCAGTGCCCATGTAAACCCCAAAAGGGGCGGGATCCCGACGGGTGGCAAAAAAAGCCGAGACCTCATAGGCCAGGCCACAGCGCTCCCGCAGTTCCACGAACAGACGGCTGGACAGACCGCTCCCCAAGTAGGTGGCCAGCAACTTCAGGGCCGGATAATCCGCAGAAGCAGCAGGGGATCCGCGAAACCCAATCAAGATTGTTGTCTGCTGAGTGGGCTGGGGCAACCTCAGCAGTTGGGGATCCCTCAGAGGGGGCAGGGGAACATCCCGATCCTCTGGAGAGGGGCCGGGAACAACCCAGTCTCCCAAAGCCGCTTCCACCTGGGCAGCCATCTGCTCCGGCGGCTCTGGGCCGATCACCACCATCACCATTCCATTTGGACGACAGTAGGCCGCGTGATAGGCTACCAAATCCTCGCGGGTCAGGGATCCCACCGTTTCCAGCCGTCCCAACCCCGGCAGAGCGTAGGGATGATCCCCATAGAGGGCTTGTTGCACCTGCTCGAAAGCCAAGCTGAAGGGCCGTTCCTGTTGGGCGCGGATGGCCTGCAGCATCAACGCCTGCTCTCGCGCCACCTCCTCTTCAGGAAAACTGGGATCCCGCAGCGTCTCCGCAAGCAAATCCAGCAACTCCGGGAAATCGGCAGCCACACAGCGCAGGCTCACCTCGAAAGAGTCGGCAGAACTGTCCACCGATAGCGAGGCCCCCAGCGATTCCACCCGAGCAGCAATGGCCTGGGAGTTGCGCCGATGCGTGCCTTTGGTGAGGACAGCCGCCATCAAGTGGCTCACCCCCGCCTGTTGCGGTTGCTCTGCCCGGCTGCCGCCGCGGAAAAAACAGTGGGCAGCCAAGATCTCCACCGTTGGGTTCTGGCCCAGCAACAGCGTGATGCCATTGGCCAAAAGGACGCGCTGTAAACGGCCACGTTGGGTGGCAAGCAGAGCAGAGTTCATGCAGGCAAGGGATCCCGTCCAAAATCCGAAAGTCAAGAGTCCAGAGCGTCGAGGCAGCACTCACCGACAGGCCAGTTGCAGCTCCGAAGCCGCCGCTGTACCCAGGGCAGTCGGCTTGAGAACGGTGACTACATAAGCCTCCGGAGACAAGTACTGCTGGGCCAACTCCCGGATCTGAGCCGGAGTAAAGGATTGCACCAGCTCCAGGTACTCTTGAATGCGTTGCACCCCGCCCAACGTCTCGTAGTAGCCATAGATGCCCGCCAATTGGCTGGGGGACTCGGCGGAGAACAGGAACTCATGGGTGAGCATACGCCGGGTGCGATCCAACTCCGCTTGGCCGATGCCATCCTGCTGCAGCTTTTCGATCTCGTGCAGGATCGTCGCCTCCACCCGCGCTACATCCTCCGGCTCCAGCTGAGCGCCGATACAAAACAGTCCCCCCTCCTTCAGCACCAGCGAAGAACAGCCAATGGCCCTCACCCAGCCCCGCTGTTCCCGCAGCAGATGCACCAGCCGCGAAGTACGGCCATCTCCCAGCAGAGAAGCCAACATCTCCAGGCCACAGGCTTGTTGCCAATCGTCAATGCCAACGGTAGGCCAGGCCAATTTCAGACGGGCTTGCTCCAAGCGGGCATGGTCGCTCTCCCGGCGCAGGATCCCTTGGGGACGAGGCTGGGGCGGGATGGGGGGGCTGGCCGGTGCTGGCCCAGCAGCAGAGCTGCCAAACTGCTCCTCCACCAAGGCCAACGCCCGCTCGGGATCGATGCCACCCGTCACCACCACCGTCATGGATTCAGGCCGATACCAAGCGCGGTGGTAAGCGCGCATCACCTCAGGGGTCAGTTGCATCAAGCTTTCCGGTGTGCCCAACACCGGTCGTCCATAGGGATGCTCCCCATAGGCGGTCTGCATCAAAAGCTGATAGGCCGTGTAATCAGGGTTGTCGGCGGCGCGGCGAATTTCCTCCAGAACCACCTGCCGCTCCCGCTCAAACTCCAGATCTGGGATCCCGGCCCGCAAAACCACCTCTGCCAGGTAGGGCAGGGTATCCGCTAGGTCAGCAGCAGCCACCGTAATGTAGTAATGGGTGTAGTCTTGGCCGGTGGCAGCATTGGTAACTCCGCCCCGTCCTTCCACGGCCCAATCCAGCTCACCAGGGGCCAGCCGCTCGCTGCCCTTAAACACCATGTGTTCCAAAAAATGGGATAGGCCCAGCCACTCTGGCGGCTCATGGCGTCCGCCTGTCCGTACCCAGACATCAACGGTTACAGAATCGGCAATGGGGATGGGATGAAGGATAACGCCTAACCCGTTGCTCAGTCGGTGGGTGTAGGCGGGCAAAAGACGAGGAGAGCGGTTCAAAATTCTTAACTGATGGAGAACAGTCTTAATTGTAGATGGAGAGGGTCTCCCGGAAATAGTATCTGAGACTACTTTTCTTGGTCTTCTCTCCCCACCTTGCAGATCCCAACCCCTTTTGTGGTAGAGGGAGAACCTAGGTACCTTGGGCTGCTCCCTGTCCAGACATCCCCCTAAGGCTCATTGCGCAGATCCGGGGATCCCTGCCAAGCCAGACTGGGGGATCCCTCTCCGGCCAGATTGTCCTCCACCTGAAATCCAGGGGGCCATTCTTCGCTATCGCGCACCCGCTGCACCACCTCTTGGGGCAGCACGACCCCCAACTGCCGGGCAGCCATGGCCACCACATCCCCCCGGTCGATCAAGCCAGCAATGGCGCCGGCGGGCGTGAAAACCAAAATGCGGCGGGGTTCTGCCTGGCGCATCATCTGAATTACCTGGGGAATGGGGGTCTCTTCTCGTACCCCCTGCAGTTGCTCCATCGGCTTGAGAATAGCCTTGAGGGTGAGGCGATCCCACTGGCTGCGCTCGATGTCGTTGAGCAATTCTGGCCTGACCAGCCCACGGTAGCGGCCATCTTCCTCAGCAAAATAAACCTCCGCCGGTTGAGTTGGGGCTTCCGGCCTGAGAGAAGAAGGCACCAGATAGCGATCCACAAACTCCCGCAGGCTCATGTTCGCGTCCAAAACCCGAAACTGGCGGGTCATCACATCTGCAGCTTTCAGGCGGGCCAGCACCTGCTGCAGTTGCGCGTACTGGCTGTAGCGGCGGGCGGTGTTCAAAATAAACAGGCCGATCAACCCCACCCAGAGGCCGTTGAGGCTCCCCCAAAATACCACCAGCAGACCTAGCCCCACCAAACCCCAGCCCACCCCCTGGCCGGCTCGGGCCGCCCACAGCATACCCTTTTGCCGATCCCCTGTCCAACCCCAGATGGCCGCCTTGAGCATTTGCCCCCCATCCAGAGGCAGGCCCGGCAGCAGGTTAAACAGGGCAATCGTCAGGTTGATGGCAGCCAAGCTGGTGAGGGTTGAGGCCAGCATCGACTCCGGCACAGCCCAAGCCCGGGCCATGCTGAAGAGCACAAACAGACCCAAGCTGAGGAGAGGGCCTGCCACCGCCACGCAAAAAGCCCCAAGGGGGCGGGGAACTTCCCGCTCAATCGCCGCCATACCCCCAAAAATAAATAGGGTTATCGAGTTAACCCGTACCCCATAGGCGCGGGCCACCAAGCTGTGGGCCAACTCATGGGCCAGCAGAGAAAGAAACAACCCCATCGCCGTCAACACCCCGTAGGAGAGCACCAGCAGGAGGGCCGCCGGGAACCAGGTGTAGTCGATGAAAAAGGGGATCCCCCACAAGCTACCGATGCGCAGGCGACTGGTCATGACGATACAACTCCTTACACAGCTCTCACTGGGGAGAAGGCCCAGGAAGGTGCCGTTGAAGACGACAAGCAGCCCCTTAACTTGGGATCCCTCTCCTCCACTGTAGCCCTTCTGCCGGGCCTTCCGTTCCCTTGCGGCTCCCCCGGCAGACAGCGGGCCTGCCCTATCCCTAGAGGCTCTTAAAGATCTTCTCAGAGCACAACACTACCTACAACACCGGATCCCTGAAGATTGTGATAACGTGGTTGGGCATTGGGTCGGCGGGGTTGCCAACCGGCGCTCAAGAGTCGGAACTACCGAGCTTTGCAGAAGAGGTGTGGCTATGGTGTGGACTTCGTCCCGCTCAGGCGAACAGAGCAAAGAAGTACAGGGACTTGATCCCGCTGAAACGACGGGATCCCTGCCTCTGGGCGAGTTTCCGGCCACAGCCCCGGCGGCCAGCCCGGTGTTCTACCGCACCTACAGCCGTCGCCGCCCGGATGGCAGCCGCGAGACCTGGGGCGATGTCTGCGAGCGCACCTTGGCCGACATCGCCCGGCTGGGGCGCTTCACCCCTCAGGAGCGGGAGCTGGTAGAGCGCATGCAGCAGCAGTTGAAGGCGTTGATCTCCGGTCGAGCCTTGTGGGTGATGGGCACCGACTGGATCCAGAAGCCGGAAAACTTCTCCGGTGCCTACAACTGCACCAGTTTGGCGGTGGTGGACTGGCGGGCCTTTGGCCTGATGATGGATCTGGCCATGATGGGCTGCGGCACGGGAGCGGTGCTGGAACCCCAGTTCATCCGCCAGTTGCCCCCCATTGTCAACCGCCTGCAGGTTCACGTGAAGGGATCCATCGGCGCCACCCCTCCCGAAGAGCGGCAGGAACACACCCGCATCCAACGGCAGGGATCCCAGGTGCACATCCAGGTGGGGGACAGCCGCCGCGGCTGGGTGGAGTCCTACCAAGCGCTGCTGGAGCTGGCGTCGGATCCCAGCTTTGGGGGCCAGGTGGAAGTGACAGTGGACTTGAGCGATGTCCGCCCGGCTGGGGAGCGGCTGAAAGGGTTTGGGGGCGTAGCCAACCCCATTAAGCTGCCCGGCTTGTACGAGCGCTGTGCCGCCATCCTCAACAGAGCGGTAGGTCGGCAACTGAACTCGGTGGAGTGCTGTTTGCTCATCGACGAGGCGGCGGTGGTGGTGGTGGCGGGAAACATTCGTCGTAGCGCTGGCATTCGTCAGTTTGCTGCCGACGACCAGCTGGGATCCACCGCCAAAGACAACCTCTGGCAGCAGGACGAAAACGGCAACTGGAGAATTGATCCCGAGCGAGATGCCCTGCGCATGGCCAACCACACGCGGGTGTTTCACCGCAAGCCGACGCGGGAAGAATGTGTTGAGGCCGTGCGGAAGCAGTTTTACTCAGGCGAGGGGGCCATCCAGTGGGCCGGGGAAGCCGTAGCACGGGCCAATTGCGACCTTATCCCACCCGACCTAAAACCCGACTTTCTCAAAGCCTATGAGGCAGGAACGGCCCGAGAATGGCTAAAGGGACGGGATCCCTCCCTAGGGGAAGAGGAACTTCAGGATCGCCTGTGGCGCTATGGGCTGAATCCCTGCGTGACAGCCGATACCTGGGTGCACACGGGCGATGGGCCGCGCCAGGTGAGAGACCTGATTGGGAAGCAGCACAGCACCTATGTCAATGGAGAACTATTCAGTACCACACCGGAGGGGTTCTTCTACTCCGGTACCAAGCCTGTGCTGAAGCTTTTGACCAAGGAAGGGTTCTCTCTGCGGCTGACAGGCAACCATCGGGTTCTCAAAGTCACCGCTCAAACCCAAAAGGCACAATACACCGAGTGGGTACCGGCAGAAAGCCTACAACCGGGCGACCGCATCCTGCTGCACAACCATCGCGATCTCACCCCGTGGGATGGGGCGGGTACCTGGGAAGAAGGCTGGCTTTTGGGGAATTTGCTGGGTGACGGTAGCCTTACGGCAACCCCGTGGAACGACACGGCTTTATTACGCTATTGGCAAGATACCCAAGCCGAAATGAGCCAGTATGCGATTCAGCTTTTGCAAACGGCAGTGGGTTACGAGCCCCGCCAGCCAGAGGCATATCACTATGCGCAGCTTGGGTTGCGGGTTATCGGCTCCAGGGGGTTGGCAAAACTGGCGGCCCAGTTCGGCATGAGGCCCGGACAAAAGCAGATGACAGAGGCGCTCGAAGCCACCAGCTTCCAGTTTCATCGAGGCTTCTTGTGCGGGCTCTTTGATGCGGATGGCAGCGTGCAAGGTAATCAGGAGAAAGGGGTTAGCGTGCGGCTCTCTCAAAGCCATCTGGGTACCCTCAAAGCGGTTCAGCGCATGCTGGCGCGGCTGGGCATCATTGCAGTTTTGTATGAGAATCGCCGTCCTGCTGGATATCGCCTGCTGCCGAACAGTGCTCGCCAACCTGCACCATACGCTTGCAAAGCCCAGCACGAATTGGTTATTGCCAACGACAACTTGCATCTGTTCCAGGAATGGGTCGGCTTTCGGGAACCGCACAAAGCCCAAAAGCTAGAGGCACTGCTGAATGGCTACAAGCGCCAGCTCAACCGAGAGCGGTTTGCTGTGACGGTTGCTGCCCTTGAGGCAGACGGGGTAGAGCCGGTGTATGACTGTACTGTCCCCGGCCCAGCGTGCTTTGATGCCAATGGGTTTGTTGTCCACAACTGTGGCGAGATTATTGGCCACACATTCCATTGCAACTTGGCCGAGATCCACCTCAACCGTTTGGATCCCCACAACCGGCAGGAGCAGGAAGACGCCTTTACAGCGGGAGCTCTCAC
Organism: Synechococcus sp. R5-15; assembly: GCF_047462035.1. Classification (NCBI taxonomy): domain Bacteria; kingdom Bacillati; phylum Cyanobacteriota; class Cyanophyceae; order Synechococcales; family Synechococcaceae; genus Synechococcus; species Synechococcus sp. R5-15. Next base: position 9,781 of record NZ_JANSIK010000043.1, read on the forward strand.
GGTGGCAGCCCTACTCCACCACCACTTTGTGGAACCTCGCTTCCAGCGCTCGCGGGAATGGGATCCCATCGTCGGCGTCTCGTTCACAGGCCTGTTCGACTTTTGCGTCAAAGCCTTTGGGGTTGAATGGCTGCGCTGGTGGCAGGAAGGGAGACCCGATACCCCCATCGGGAAGGAATTCAAGCAGCAGGAGCGGGAATACCTCAGCCGCTGGAAGGAGATCGTCCACCGCGTGGTGTGGGACTACTGCGATCGCCACGGCCTGCGCCGCCCCAACCGCTGCACCACGGTTCAGCCCGCCGGCACCAAGTCGCTGCTCACCAACGCCTCTCCCGGTTGGCACCCGCCCAAGGCCCAACGCTATATCCGCCGCATTACCTTCGCCAAAAATGACCCGGTGGCGCTGGCCTGTCTGGACTATGGCTACTCGGTGGTACCTGCCCAGGCGGACAAAGATGAAAACGGGAACTTGCTCAACGACCCCTTTGATCCCCGCTGTACCGAATGGCTGGTGGAACTGCCTGTGGAAGTAGAATGGGCCAACCTGCCCGGTGCTGGCCAGATCGAGATCGAGCAATTCTCGGCCCTGGCCCAGTTTGACTTCTATATGCAGGTTCAGAAGTACTACACCACCCACAACACCTCCGCCACCATCGAGCTGCGGGAGGACGAGGTGGAAGCTCTGGGATCCCGTATCTACGAAGCCATCCGCGACGACGAGGGCTACATCAGCGCAGCGCTGCTGGCCCGCTTCGATGCCCCCTTCCCCCGCCTGCCTTTTGAGAAAATCGACAAGCCCACCTACGAACGACTGGTGGCCGAGGTCAAAAAGAGACGGCGGACAGATAACTTCTTCGCGGCCCTGGCCCGCTACGACCGCAACTTTACCTTGGCAGCAGAGGGACCGGCAGGGTGTGACGCTCTGGGGTGTCTGTTGCCAGATTCGGCGCCTCAGAGCTAGTTCCCCAAAAGGGTTCCCCCTGCTGCCGACCAACCCCATCGGATGCAAAGGCGCGACCGAGCTCCCTGCTGTGATACCTTTGTAGGGATTCCTCACAACCCCAGGGATCCCTTCTGCCCTTGGAATCGGCCCCATGCAAGACGAAAAAGACACGCTTCGCCAACAGCTTCTCACCCTGCAAAGCGAGGCCCTCGCCCAAGTGGAACAAGCTGACGGTCTGGAGGCTCTGGAACAGATCCGCATCGACTACCTGGGCAAGAAAGGTAAGCTCTCCAAAATCTTGGGGGGAATGGGGAAGCTGCCCCCAGAAGAACGGCCTGCCATTGGCGCTTTGGCCAACACCTTTAAAGAGGCCCTCCAATCCAGTCTGGAGCAGCGCAAACAGGCCCTTGGTGAAGCTCAACTGCTGGCCCGCCTAGAAGCAGAGCGCCTGGATGTCACTATGCCCGGGCCCCGTCGGCCTCTGGGGCGGATCCATCCGCTGCAGGCCACCATCGACCGCATGCTCGATATCTTTGTGGGAATGGGCTACACCGTGGTGCATGGGCCTGAGCTCGAGACGGAGTACTACAACTTCGAGGCCCTCAACACCCCTGCCGACCATCCGGCGCGGGATATGCAGGATACCCTCTACCTGGCCAATGGCTACCTGATGCGTACCCAAACCTCCTCGGTGCAGGTGCGCTACATGGAGCAACACCAGCCGCCGCTGCGCATTGTGCATGCCGGTCGGGTGATGCGCCGCGATACCGTGGATGCCACCCACTCCGCCGTGTTTCACCAGATGGAAATTTTGGCGGTGGGCGAGAACCTCACCTTTTCCGACCTGAAGGGCACCCTCAACACTTTCATCACCCGCCTATTGGGCAAGCGAGAAACCCGCTTTCGGCCCAGCTATTTTCCCTTTACCGAGCCTTCTGCTGAGATGGACGTGCGCTTTGGCTCGAAATGGCTGGAAATCTTCGGCTGCGGCATGGTGGATCCCAATGTATTTCAAGCGGTGGGCTACGACCCGGAGCGCTACACCGGATTTGCGGCAGGGATCGGCATTGAGCGGATGGCCATGCTCCTCCACGGCATTCAGGATATCCGCCTGTTTTATACCAGCGACCTGCGCTTTCTGTCTCAGTTTTAGGTGGCTATCTTATCTGAGGAACAAAACCCTCGTCCTGAGCCCTGCAAGACCTTCAGAAAACCCTCTGTCAGGAAAAGGTTTGCTTGTAGATCAACTGCAATTGTTCTAGCTCATCTTGGCGGGCAGCACGGCGCAGCAGGCGCATTTGCTCTTCGATGAGCTGGCGAGCCTCATTACGGCTAATCGGATCGAAGACCAACTCCTCCATGGCAGCAGGATCCCCGCTGTTATCCGGCGGCCTGAAGTAAACCCGAAAAAAGAGCCTTTGGGCGTAGAGAGTGGTGAAGAGAGCCTGATTTTCGTCGACCTGACACAGGCTGTAGAGCAGACCAAATGTGGGGTGATTCAGATACAACTCATTCATGCCCAATAGCGTATCACTCTTGGGGGAGAGGAGAGACTTTTCTTCCCGGTCGGTGCCAGAGAAAGTTCTGGAAATGATGTGGCTATGGCTCTTGAGACCAAGGGCTTAAATCACAAGTTCCGCCCAGCTCGATTTTGGCTGTTGCGACTGGATTCAACATTAGCAAACTAACAAGATTTTGGGTCAGGCTGTTACCGCCGCTGCTGTTCCCGCACCTTCCTCTTCGTGTCATTCAATTCGTTTTCCACCTCTAGCTGACGAAATTGCTCTTCCAATTCATCCCAAGCCTCGAAAGGTTTTCCCCAAGGGCTGAAATTCCGGTCCGGGTTGTCGATGCCTTTGGCTTGCGCGGCTCTTACCTCCTGCAGCTTAGCCTTCACTTCTTGGCGGCGCTGGCGAATTTGCGGCAGCAGCGCTTCCATTTGTTGGATTTTCTCCTTTTGGGCCTTCATTTGACTCCATAGCTGGCTGCCCCTCTCCAACAGCTCAGCCTCCCGGCGTCGCGCTCCTTCGGCTAGATCGGGGCGATTGGCCCGCTGCGCCTTCTCAATGCGAAAGTGCCAGGTTTTGATCTCCTCAGCCAAGTTGAGAATGCTTTTTTGGAGAGCTTCCTCTTGGGCGCGGCTTTCCTGCAACAGCCGCAGGGTATCGGATTCCTGCTGGCGCAACTGCTCATCGAGGGCTTGCAGCTCGATCTCAGGGTGGGCCCTGAGAAATTCTTCCAGGCGGGTTTCCAAAAACCGGATGATATCTTCGATCAGTTTCATGGACGGATCCTCTTCCCAAGCCCTCAGTTGCGTTTAGAGTAGCCCAAGCTGGGCCATCCTAGATAGGGTTATCCCATGCCCGTTTAAGACATTCCCTTCGACCTTCACCCAAAGTGAGGCCAGGGATCCATCCGGCACGCCAGTTCACCGCAACTGGGAACTCTCCTGAACCCAACTGCCCCCAGGCGGATCCCTCTCAATCCAGCAAACGGCCATCCCCAACCCGGATAATGCGCTGGGCGGCCTGGGCTACTTCAAGGTCATGGGTGACCACGACCAGGGTGATGCCCTGCCGGTGGAGCTCCGCAAAAAGGTTCAGCACTTCCTGGCCGGTATGGCTATCCAGAGCCCCAGTCGGCTCATCAGCCAGCAACAGTTGGGGTCGGTTGACAATGGCACGAGCAATCGCCACCCGCTGCTGCTGGCCGCCGGAGAGTTGGGCCGGACGCTGCTGCAGTTTGCTCCCCAAGCCCACTTGTTCTAGGGCTTGCTTGGCCCGCCGGCGTTGCTCCGGCTCCGGGATCCCAGCATAGGCCAAGGGCAGCATGACGTTCTCCAGCGCTGTCAGGACGGGCAGGAGATGGAACTGCTGGAAGACAAAGCCGATTTTTTGGTTGCGAATGTGGGCCAAATCGCGATCGGTCAGGGTGGAAACTTCCACCCCATCCAGCCAGTAGCGCCCTGAGCTGGGCCGATCCAAGCAGCCGATGAGGTTCATCAGGGTGGATTTGCCGGATCCAGAGGGCCCCATAATGGCGCAATACTCTCCCGGCTGGATCGCCAAGTCGATATCGTAGAGGGCCTGAAAACTGCCCTCCGGCAGTGGATAGACTTTGTTCACCCCAACCATCTGCACTACGGGCGGGCTGGCCGCAGCCAAGGCCTCGGCTGGGCGCTCCAGGGATCCGACCGGCCCACGGCGATGATTTGCCCAGGAATCTTGCTCAAGCATGGTTGGCACCGCGACTTGCCCCATTCTAGCCTTTGGGCTTCCCTGGCTTGACGGCTAACCGGAAGAGCGGATCTCCTGCGGCTGATGGTAGGGGCAGCTCCCCTGGGGATCCACCCTGAGGCGGTAGAGGGGAGAGCGTTCCTGATCGCAGCGAAAGGCTTGGGCTTGGGAAGTCAAGATCTGGCGGGCAAAGCGACAATTTTGGCACTTTTTGCCACCGTGATGACTGGATACAGAAGGCTGTTTTGGACGCGGCACGATCCCTGCTGGAGAAGGGGCAGCCTCTGCCGGGCGGATCAGCTCCCGTGGAGAAAGGCCGCGCAGCACCAGTTCGGATCCCTGCCAGCGGGCTTCCACCAGGCCGGTATCGGCCCAGGCCAGCCAACGGGGATCCTGGGTGATCTGGGGCGGCAGACGCACCTGTACCCCCGCCAAAGTCCGCGGCGACCCCTGCTCCTGCCAAACTTCTTCCACCTCCCCCTCATAGCGCAAAGGGGGATCCCTGATCTCGGCGGGGGAACCGGCCTTCAGCTCCGCGAGCCTAACTGGGGTTTGTAGGTGCCCATCGGGCAACTCCAGCCAATGCCCAGGCTGAGGGCAGTGGACATGGTAGCGATTGCACAGCTCCGGCAGATCCGCCAGATCCTGAGCCTGCTTGGGGTCGGCGTGAACCAAGACCAAATGCTGGGGGCGAAAGGTGTGGATGATCTGGGTGAGATGCCCGACATCGTTGTGGCTGTGCCAGGTTATCCATTCAACGGCAATGCGGGAGCGCAGCGGCGCCGGCCAACGCTCAAACGGGGTGGCCAGCTCCACTTCCGGCAGCCGCACCAGCAGACAGGAGCGCTGCGGTTGGGCCAACAACCTCGACCAAATTGGATCCCAAGCCTCAGGCCCGGCATCGGCGTCGCACAGCAGCAAGCCTTGGGGCAGAGGATCCGCTTCGGTAAGGGGCTGAACCCGCGGCTGCAGGCGGTCTTCCCAGAACAAGGGCTGGTAGGTGGCGAAATTGCGCACCGGCTCCGGCAGGTAGGTGAGCAAGCGCTCGTAGAGATTGCAGCCTGCCGCCAGCCCCGGCGCCACCCATATCTTGAGCTCTTGGGAGGCTTGGGTAAAGCGGTGGTGGGCTTTGAGGAGAAAGATCAGCTCCTGCCCCAACCCCAACACTGGCAGGGGAAACAGCACCGTTTGCCCCGCTTCCAAGGCGCTGAGCAACCGCTCCACCAGGCGATTTTCCAGGTGACGACGGGGTGGATGGCGGGTGGATCCCAGCGAAGCCTCGATGAGCAACACGTCCGGCTGCCAGTGGCGCAAAGCAATGAGATCCAAGCCGGGGGCAAAGCGAGTTGAGGCCAGGGAACAGTCGCCCGTGTACACGCAGGCTTGGGCCGGAGTGGTTTGGGTATTTTGCAGCAGGGTTGCCGCCGCTCCCGGCAGATGCCCAGCCGCAAAGAAAGTGAGCATCAGATGGGGCAAAATCTCTCGCGCCCGGCCCAAAGGCAGCGCCCGAAAGGGGGGAAAGCGAATGTCCCGGTCGTAGCCTGGCCAAACGCCACACTCCCACAGACCAGCGGCCAAATGAGCAGTCACCGGCGTGGCGTAGAGAGGTACCTGAGGGTAACGACGATGAAAAGCAGGTAGCCCTTGCACATGGTCAAAGTGAGCATGGCTGCAGATTACCGCATCCGGGATCCCTGGCAGAGCCTTAAAGAGGGCAGGAGCGGGCAACCCGCAATCGAGAAGCAAACGGTGGGATCCCATCTCCAGCCAATAGGCACAGCCCTGTTGACGGGGATCCGTACCCAGGGGGAGCAGTCGAAGGGGGGGTCTCTCTGACTCCACAGGTGTGTCGTTCTGAACCTAGAAGACCGCGTTCAATCCTGCAAACAGGAGGGGCGACTTGGCCAGGGATCCCCCCTCTCCACCGGTACACCTCCCCGGAGAGTTGGAGACAACCTGTGCCGATCCACTTATCCTACACTTCTCACAGCATAGCGTTTGCCCACCATCTGCCGCGGCAGCCTGCCATTTCATCCATGCAGCAGCTGAATGGATGTGGGGATTTGGTTTTGCGATGAACTTGTCTTGGCTTGGCAGCCTATGGGTCGGCGCTCTCTTCTGTCGCCGCAGCGGCGCTGCTGCTGGGAAAAGCAAAGCCGGCAAAATCGTGATCGTCGGGGCGCACCGTCAGGATCATCAGGTTGTAGAAGGCCCAGACCAAGCCAAACAGCAGCTCAGGCCAAGAGGGATCCCAACTGCCGGCAAAACGCAGGGATCCCACCCCCATAGCCAGAAAAGTCAGCACAATAGCCAGAGCCTGAGGTCCTAAGGAGAGCTGGGAAGGCTGCTCGGGATAGGGGGGCACTCCCTGCAGACTTTGCACCAGCGCCTGGATGGACTGAAAAAACTGGCTGCCCGTCTGCCGTTCCGACTGCCAAGCTGCCCCCCACAAATGCGGGGGAAAGGCCAAGAGCCAACTGATGCGCCCCAGGAGAGCATAAGGCAAAAACCACGCGAAGAAGACCCGGTCAAAGGCCGGCACCGGCATCCACCCCGTGCAGAGAAAGACCATCGGCACCGCCAAGTAGACCAGCTCCGCCATCCCACCGGCAGCCCAGAGGGCCAGCCACAGGTATTGAAAGCGCTGCTGCTGCGTGGTCGGCTTGCCCCAGAAGGGATTTTCCCTCAAGGCCGAAAACAAAGCCAGCAAAGCAACGCGGCGGTTGCGCAAGGGCAACAAAACACCCGTAACCTGGGTTTGGCGAACCAATTGAGATTGCCAGCCACGGCAGTGCATCTGACACCCCAACTGCACAGGGCGGCGAATGTCGATCTGCGGGATCCCTTCCAAAGCCTTGCGCCGGATGAGACAGCCAGAACCCAACAGGGGTGCCGCCTGATACCCTTCGGATCCCACCGCCAAGAGCTGCTGCAGTGGGTGAACGGCTCTGGGCTGGCCTAGGGTGCGCAGCATTGCCTGCACAAAGCCAGTTCGGTTGACAATTGGAGCCCGCTCCGGCGAGTCGTAAAAGTGAGGCAAGGTCTGCCACAGGAAGTCCGGCTCAAGAAAATGGCCCGGCTGCACCAGGAGCAGATACTCCCCTTGGATGTGAGGGGATCCCATCGCGTAAGCCAGGGGGTCGGTTGTGGGGCTAGGGCAGGCCCAGTATTCGCAGGGAATGGCCCGCGCCGCCTTGGCCATCTCCTCATCTTCTACCCGATCCACAATGTGGACAAACAACCGCTCCCACGGGTAGTCGAGGTGCAGAGCCGAAAGCACTGTTTGCCGGGTTGCCTCTACGGAATCCCACTGGCGCATCACCAGCACATCCACTCGCGGCAATTGGAAAAACGACCGCCGCAGAACCTCCGGGGATGGGAGCGTCTCTCTCGGCACCTGGGGATAGCGGCTGAGGGTGAAGCCCACCGCTGCCAGCCAAACATACAGCTCTGCCCCCCAAAACAAAAGGGATCCCAAATCCATCAGCCCGGCTGTCAGTCGCCAGTAGAGGTACATCACCCCGGCAATGAGGTGAAGCAACCCTGCCCAGCGAAACAAATACACCCGCATCAGCTTTCTGCCTTCCACGCTTTTGCCATTTTCGCCCTCGAAGGGGCAGGGATCCCTAGCTCCTCTTCTCTTCCGGCTGGCCCCAATCCTCAAGAACGAAAAAAGTTCAGGAATCAGCAACAGCAAAACCCTGTCTGCTCTGGAGCAGACAGTTTTCAGCCCGGCAAGCAGCTTGGTCGACAGAAGCGAGAATCTTCTCTTGCGGAAGAAACTCTCCCAGGCAGTTTCAAAGCTGGGCCTTTCCCTACTGGGCAGCCACCTCAGCTGGGTAGACACTCACCTTTTGCCGCCACTTGCCATAGCGCTCAAAAGTCACAATGCCGGTGACCACAGAATACAAGGTGTCGTCGCCGCCGATGCGCACGTTCACCCCTGGGTGAAACTTGGTGCCCCGCTGCCTGACCAGAATGTGGCCGGGATGCACCAGCTCGCCCCCATAGCGCTTCACCCCCAGCCGCTTGGCATTGGAATCTCGACCGTTGCGAGTGCTGCCCGTTCCCTTCTTATGAGCCATAACGCCTCCTATGCAACTGCGTGATCAACAGAAACGAGATAAAAAAATCGGGATTCAGGACACCTGAGTTCAGAGTTTATTCCTCATCCGCAGGGATCCCTGTCGCCACTGCCGAAGGGGCTGCCTCTGGGTTAGACTCTGGAGCCGCTTCCGTACGGGATGGTGCCGTGGCTAGGGGCACCCCATTGAGTTCAATAGACTCGATCAGCAGACGGGTCAGCGGTTGCCGATGGCCCCTCTTTTTGCGGGTCTTTTTCTTTGGCCTCATCTTGTAAACGATGATTTTATCGCCGCGCCGATGCTGTAAAACCCGTGCCCTGACGACCGCCTCCGAAACGTAGGGATGCCCCAACGTGATTTGTCCCTCGTGGTTGATCAACAGCACACGAGACAAATCGAAGGGGCTGTTCTCCTCCACTTCCGCCAGGCGATCAACTTCGTAAAAACGCCCCGGCTCCACCCAAAGCTGCTTACCGCCGGTTTCCACAATTGCGTAAGTCATCTTTCTCCCTGCCGTACAGGTGCCCTGCGGGGGTCTTGAAACCTGATCCGAGCATTGACAGCGATCTTAGATCGTAGCCGAAAAAGCCGCCGTCCGTCAGCTGGGTTTGGTCGAGGACTGGCTTGCAACAGTTCCGGTCGAGCAGTGGGACGGACTCCCCAAGCACCTCATGCTGTTGCCCCCCAGCCCCTTTCCCAGAGGAAGAGGGGAGTTGGGAAGCAGTTGGGAAGCAAATGTGCAGCATCTGAGGCGACCGCAGGCCAGAGGTTGCAGAGTCATTCTTTGCTATTCGGTCAGCTTCTCCCAAGCAGCCTGAAGGGCAGCCTGCATGCGCTGAGCGGCGCGGCTGAGGCGATGTTGCCAGGTTTCCCACTTGTGTTGCAGAAACTCTGCCGCCTCGTCCAGTAGGGAGAGATCGAACTTGCCCCCTTTGGCCAGCTCGTCCCGCACCTGCTTCACCTTAACGCGCACCACCTCCGGCGGATCCTGTGGGCCAACCAACGCCTTGAGGCGATCCCCCATGCGCTGGATAAGCTGTTTCACCTGCCGAGATTTTTCGCTCCAAAAGTTCTTTAAGCCTTCCGCTTCCGATTTCAGCCGCTGCGGAGCATCCTCCTTAACCACCACCGCGTCCACATCAATGGCTTCCACATCCTCAGGCAGGAGAACGGCGCGCCCCCCCCAAGGCTCGGCAATGCTGCCACCCAGAATATAAGCGGCAATCGCTCCAGTCTCCCAGTCAAAGAGAAAATCCTCAATCCAGCCGACCTCTCGATTCCCAATGCGCACTGTGCGGCGGTAAAGAGAGCTGATGGGGGTTAGGGGGGTAGCAAAAACGGTAGAGTAGGTCAGCAGCGCGTCTGGCCCGATGAGAGAAATCTGCTCCAGGGGGGTGTACCCCTGCTGGCTGGTGAAGTAGCATACCCGCCCTGTTGGGTCAACCCAGATTTCTTCTACGGTACCCAATGCGGTAGCAGTGCTGCCATCGAGGGCCAGCAGGCCCACCACTTGGCTACGTCGGATGATCTGTTCCATAGGGTTCATCGAAGTTTATCTCCTTGATGGGTTAGCTGGGCAGCCTCAAAATCCGCGGTAGTGGCGCAGTTGCCCCCTGAGCCGGGCAATTTCCTGAGCCATGTCCAAGACCATCGCTGCCCCCGTCCAGTTAAGCCCCAAGTCTCGGTGTAGGCGGCTCATTTGCAACAACCGCCTGAGCTGTTGGGGGGTCAGGTAGCTGCTCTCGGCCTCCACTAAGCCTTGGGCCAGCAGCCATTCCAGCAGGTGGGGAGGGATCCCCAACAGTTCCGTGGCCTGCTCGAAGGTATAGAGCCGTTCTTCTACCCGCACAATGGCCAAACTCATAGACTCACCTCCTGCAAGTGGGCGCGGGGATCCCAGCTACGGCTTTGCCGCAGCTTTTCGTAGAGATCCCGTTCGGTCTGGGAAAGGGATTTGGGTGCCACCACCTTCAGCCGCACCAGCAGGTCGCTCCGCTGGCCTTGGGGATCCCGCCAGCCTTGGCCGCGCAGCCGCAGGGTTTGGCCGCTGTCTACCCCGGCAGGGATCCTCAGTTGCACGCGACCCGTAGGGGTGGGAACTTCCGCCGTCCCTCCCAAAGCCGCCTCGTCAGGAGTAATGGGCAGCTCGCAGAGGAGGTTGTCTCCGTCAAAGCGGAAGAAGGGATGGGGGGGCAGCTCCAAAGTGAGGTAGAGATCCCCTCTTGGCCCGCCAAAGGGGCTGACCTGGCCTTTGCCCTTGACGCGGATGCGACTGCCCGGCTTAGCGCCGGGGGGAATGCGGATAGTTAGCGTTTCTCCATCTAGGTTCAGCCGTTTCTGGGTGCCGTGGAAAGCTTCTGCCCAGCTGAGACCCAGAGTGCCCTCCACATCCTGCCCCGGCAAATCCACCGAGACAAACGGCCCAAAGCCGCCGGCGAAGCCCTGGAACCCGCTGCGGCGGGAGCCCATACGGCCCAGCAGCTCGTTGATAAACTCCTCGAAGCTGGCGTATTGGGCGAAGCCCTCCATGCCCGGCATTCCAGCAGCAGAACCAGTACCCACCCGCTGCCAGTACTGCCCAAACTGGTCGTAGCGCCGCCGCTTCTCTGGATCAGAGAGCACCTCGTAGGCTTCGTTGATCTCCTTAAAGCGTTCCTCTGCCGCCTTGTTGCCGGGGTTCACGTCGGGGTGATACTGGCGGGCCAACTTGCGATAGACGCGCTTGATTTCCTCGGCAGAGGCATCTCTGCTGACGCCCAGGATCTTGTAGTAATCCTTGAAGTCACTCGCAGCCATAGGCTCACCCCTGCAAGGTTAGGTTAGAGTTTTTCGGGCTATTCTCAGGATATAAGGTTGCAGCTAAAAAATTGGAGCAGACCCAGAACACGTACAGGCAGAGCGGCGAGATGGCGCTTTACTGTGCTCTCGCTACTTCGGAAACTTTTTGGGCTAGGGCTTGCGTTTGGAGAAGATCCCTTTCTCATCTCGTGTGAAAATTTGCTTGACCTTTTCCCAAGCTTTGAGGAGTGCATGGGTGGAGTTATTGCTCTCTTGTTTGGCTTGGTTGTAGGCTTCCACAAAGGTTTGCTGCGCTTCTTCCGAGAGGTCAGCGCGGATTTCCGGCGAGATGCTCTCTGGGGTTAAGTCTCCCTCTGGCTCACCGGGCAAGTTCAAGTCGGCAATGGAAACTTCCTCTCCGCCAGCACTCTGCAGCAGCCAGTAAATTTCGCCCGACTTCTCTTCCGGTACTTGCACCACCAACAAGAACTCGCCCGCCTGTACCCGGGTTTGGTAGATGGCGGCTTTCTCCTGCGGCATACCCAAGGCAATCAGGGCGGATCCCAGGCCCGCTCCCAGTGCTCCGTACAAAGCGCCGCCCGTTGCCCCCAACAAAGCGGCTCCCAGAGGCCCAGCGGCCACCACTGCCCCCAAAAAGGGAATGAACAGCACCCCCACGCCAGTGAGCAGCCCCAGCAGGGATCCGAACAGGGATCCATAGATGGCCCCATTGGTCAGACCGTCCAGAACCACCTCTTTGCGGGTGATAAACCCGGTAATTTTGGCTTCGGTTTGAAAGTTGCGGCCAATAATGGAGATGCGATCGTTGGGAATGCCACGGTTCAAAAGCCGCTGGATACACTCTTGCAGCTTGCCCTCTTCTTTGAAAGCGGCGGAAGCACACTTTTTGGGAGCTTGGGCAAAAGCGCTCATACGCAATCTCCTGCTGAGTTTTACAGTGCCAAGGCAGGTTTTTTAACCTTTTCCCTGCTACTACTCTCGTCTTACTACTCTCGTCTATTGTCTCCCCTCTTCAGCAAAGGACTCGGTCGCAGAATCGCGAACCCCCTGGAGAAATCTCCGTACTGAGGATGCCAATTCCATCCTTACCCCTGGCCTCCTTCCAGGAGAGGGGAGTTGGGATTCAACGCATGCTACTTGCTGCCGGAATGACTGGGGGGTTTGGAGGAGCTACAGCAAGCGGATCCCGGCCATCAAGCCCTGGCAGACCCCCGTCAGGAAATCTGGATCTAGGGTTTCCAAGGTATCGCTCAGCTTGTGGTAGTGAGGGTTGCGCAAGAAGGCGGTGTCGGTAACCATAACGGCGGCGTAGCCCGCATCCCAAAAGGGGGAGTGGTCGCTCAGGCGAGTGGCAGGCAGGATTAGGCCCCGCTGCCCGGCCAGCAGCCAGCAACAAGGGATCCCCACTTTTTGAAAATCACGCTGCAGCTTGAGCAGATCCCCCCAGGTGGGCCAGTTGCCGATGAGACCGATGTAATCTCCCCGGTTGGGGTAGAGCTTCTCAAGGCCGGCGGGATAGTCCTGGGATCCGGGGGCGGGATCCCGGTAGCCCAGCATCTCCAGAGAGAGCATCAGCCGCAGGGGCTGGCGCTGCTGTTTAAGAAAGCGGGCGTAGGCTGTGCTGCCCACCATTCCCCGCTCCTCCAGGTCAAAGGCCACCAGCCACAGCGGAGAAGAAGCCGGCTCGGCAGCAAAATGGCGGGCCAACTCCAGCAACACCGCTATGCCGCTGGCGTTGTCGTCTGCTCCAGGGGTTGCCGGGGCAGCGTCAAAGTGGGCTCCGATGAGGATGGGTTGGCGGCCAGAACGGGATCCCGGCAATTTCAAGATCCAGTTGCGGTGCAGGCGGCCACCGGCCTCAAAGGGGAAGGACTCCAGGGATCCCCACTTAGAAAGCTGCTCTTGGATGTAGCGCTCCACCTGCTGATGGCCCAGGGGCGACCAGTCGGGATCCCGCGGCTGGGCCACCTGGCGCAGATGGGCCTCTAGGCGCTGCTGCAGGTCTGGGAGCTCTGCTGCTGACATCAGTTTCCCACCTCAGAGGGAATGGCTTGGGCATGGACTTGGCAGGCCAACTCCAGGGTGAAGTAGCGGTGGGATCCCACCGTTCCCGCCAACACCCGAAAGGGATTCTCAGGATCCCCTAGGTGATCCAACACCAAAGCTGCCCCGGAAAAATCCTGATCCCGGGTATAGTCGTTTACCGTCACCACAGTGGGAATACCGGCCTGCTGGGCCGAGCGCAGCCCATTCTCCGAGTCTTCAAAGGCCAGGCAGGCCTGGGGGGGCAGCCCCATCTGTTCCAGGGTGTAGAAGTAAATATCGGGAGCAGGTTTTTTGGCGGGGACAATATCGCCGGCAGCGATCACTTCAAACCAGCTTAGGCTCTCCGGCAGTGTGTGCTCCAAAAGGGCTGTTACATTTTCCGGCGTGGTGGTGGTGGCAATGGCCAAGCGGATCCCAGCAGCTCTGGCCTCCTGCAGGAGGCGCTTCACCCCTGGGCGGAGTGGGATCCCCCCTTGGGCCAATAGGGCAGTGTAGTGGCGGGTTTTGGCCTGGTGCAGCCGGGCAATGAGGGCATTTAAATCTTCACCAGGGGGTAGCGGCGGCTGGCAGGTTGCAACGAAATGGCGAATGCGCTCTTTGCCCCCCGTAATGGCCAGGAGTTGGCCGTAGAGCTCCACCGACCAGTGCCAGTCCAGCCCTGCCTCGGCAAAGGCAGCGTTAAAGGCCACGCGATGACCATCCCGCTCCGTGTCCGCCAGCGTGCCGTCCACATCGAAGATCAAAGCTTGGAGTTCCATGCGTACCCCCGCTCCCCCCCAGCTACAAGCGACCCTATGCTACCCCATGGTTTGGGTGCTCTCAGCCTGGTTTCTGGGAAGGCCGACAAGATGAGAGAATGAAGCACCGGTTATCCAATCTCGCCATGAGCTTCGATTTTGACTTGATCATCATCGGTGCCGGCGTCGGCGGCCACGGCGCTGCTTTACATGCGGTCGAATCTGGCCTGAAGACCGCCATCGTTGAAGGTGCAGAAATGGGCGGCACCTGCATCAACCGCGGCTGCATCCCCTCCAAGGCTCTGCTGGCCGCCTCAGGACGCCTGCGGGAACTGCAACATAGCTCTGGGCTGGGCATCCAAGTGGGATCCGTCCAGGCTGACCGGGGAGCGATTGCCGCCCATGCCGCCCAGGTGGTGGAGAAAATCCGCGCCGACATGACCCGCTCCCTGGAGAGGCTGGGGGTAACAATCCTGAGAGGGCGGGGCAAGTTGGTGGCACCCCAGCAGGTGGAAGTCCAGGAAGAGAAGGGATCCTATACCTACACGGCGCAGGATGTTATTCTTGCTACGGGCTCCCGCCCCTTTGTGCCCCCTGGCATCGAGGTGGATGGCCGGACGGTGTTCACCAGCGACGAGGCGGTGCGGCTGGAGTGGATCCCGGAGCGCCTAGCGATTATCGGCAGTGGCTACATTGGCCAGGAGTTTGCCGACATCTACACTGCCTTGGGATCCCAGGTCATCCTCATCGAAGCCCTGGAGACCCTGATGCCGGCCTTTGACCCCGATATTGCCCGCCTGGCCCAGCGGGTGCTGATTAAGCCCAGGCAAATCCAGACCTACGTGGGGATCACGGCCAAGCAGGTGATCCCTGGCCAGCCAGTAACGATTCACCTCTCCAACGGCGAGACGCTGCAGGTGGATGGCTGCTTGGTGGCTGCCGGTCGGATCCCGGTCTCAGAGGGGCTGGGCTTGGCCGAGCTGGGCATCGACACCGGCAAACGGGGGTTCATCCCCGTCGATAGCCGCATGGCCACCGATTTGCCTCACCTCTGGGCTATTGGGGATGTGACCGGCAAGATGATGTTGGCCCACGCAGCGGCAGCCCAGGGGAGAGTGGCCGTGGAAAACATCTGTGGCCGTACCGCCTATATGGACTACCTGAGCATTCCGGCCGCGGTGTTCACTCACCCGGAAATGGGTTTTGTAGGGCTGACCGAACCTCAGGCCAAGGAGGAAGGCTACAGCGTGGGCACGGTGCGCACCTACTTTGGCGGCAACTCCAAGGCCATTGCTTCGGGAGAGACAGAGGGCATGGTCAAGCTGGTCTTTGACAAGAGCACCGGCCTACTGCTGGGATCCCACATCTTGGGGGCACATGCAGCGGATTTGATCCACGAGGCGGCTCAGGCAATTGCTCGCCGGGCCACGGTGCGAGAACTGGCCGGCTTGGTGCACGTTCACCCCACCTTGGCAGAGACGCTGGAGGAAGCCTACAAGCGGGCAACTCACGCTCTGGCAGGGCCTTAGCCAACGGCTCGGCAGAGGGTCGCCTGCCTCACTCGGTTTTGTGAGGACTCCGTCCCGCCCGCTCTGCCTCCGGCGGGGTTTACAACCAGGCTGTGAAGGGCCAGGTTCTCAGACGGGCAACCCAGCAAGATCTCCCGGCTCAAAGCGTCAAGAAGACCTTAGGATGGGGGGGAACGCGTGGGAGGAAGTGCTTTTGGTGAGCGAAGCCGAGATTACCCAGGCAGTGCAGGCCCAGTACGAGACTTTCCCCTATCCTCCTATTCCTTACGACCGGCCCTTTGAGGGCTTCTCCAGTCTGGGCAGCTATACCTTGGCGCAGTACGCCCGCACCCGTAGGCTGCAAGAGCCCGCAGGAGCCAGGTTTTTGGTGGCAGGGTGTGGCACCGGCTGGGAGGTGCATGGCATTGCCGCCAGCAACCCCGGCTATGGTTCGGTGGTCGGGATTGACATCAGCCGCCCGGCCCTAGAGATTGCCCAAAAGCGAATTAAGCACCACGGCCTGCGCAACTGTTCGGTGCAGTACGGGGATCTGATGGATCCCTCTACTTGGCCCGAAGGCAGCTTCGACATGATCAGCTCCTACGGCGTGATTCACCACACTGCAGATCCGGTGAAGGCTTTGAGCAATCTGGCATCGCGGTTGGCTCCCGATGGGGTGATGGCGCTGATGCTCTACAACCGTTCAGGCCGTTGGCATCTGTACCGCATTCGGCGAGCCTTGGAGTTGTTGGGCATCACCCCACCTGCAACCCCAGAAAAGATCGAATTTGTGCGGCAACTGCTGAAGGGAGCCAGCCCCAATTCCCTTTTGGCCAAGCACGCCAAGGCTCACCAAGAATACTATGGACAAGATGAAAACATTGTCGATAATTTCTTCCATGCCAATGATATTCCTTTCGACATCGGCGAGATTCCCGACTTGCTTGCCCAAGCCGGGCTGGAGTTTATCGATGTAGCCCCCTACTTGGACTATTGGAATGCCAGGCCGTTGATTGCCGCCACCCACCCGGAGTTCCATCGCCGCTACGAGGTCCTTGCTCGCATCGACCAACTGCGGGTCATGGAGTATCTGGAGCCTCTGTATCACACGCAAAATCTCTTCTGGTGTTGCCATCAAGGGAAAAAGGTGGACCACTGGGATCCCTTTACAGTCGAATTTTTTAAGAGCTCCCGCTGGCAACTCAACCCCTTGTTCGTCCGCTATGGCAGCGTGCGCTACTGGGATCAAAAAATCCCCTTTTCAGATCTGTTGGGCAAGCTGGATCCGGCCCAGATCCTGACCCAGAAGATGGATATTTTCTGGCCTATCGCCCGCATCCCGGGCAAGATGATAGCCTCTACCCGCTACCAAGTGGTGGAGCTGCTGCTGCCCTTGGCCAATCAAGCCCGTTCTGGCGCTGAGATCCTGGCTGCCCATGAAGAGAGAGCCGACCACCTTCTCAACCTATTTCGACAGTGGGAAGCAGACCGGTTAGTCCTGCGGGTTGCCTAGCTTCTGGTTATTCCAAACAGTCCAAATCACCAGGGTCAAAGTCTGTTCCATGCTAAGGTTGTATCATGCATGACCGAGGACGGTGCTTCTCCCCAGGCATGTTTGCGCCGGCGGTTCGGAGCACCTCTACTGGGACATCTTCGCCACAGCTTTCCCTGTGAATAGAGCTGGCAGATCTGGATCCCGATCAACATCCCTGACAACCCCAACGCCAGAGCTGGTAGGAGGCAAGGATGGCTGACTACAATCGCGGCATTATGAAGTTCAAGGGGGCAGATAGCCCAATTGTCGTTTTGATCTCGGCAGGAATTGTGGCCGGTGTGGTTTCGGCCCTGATCTGGTGGGCTTTGCACTTTGCTTACGCAGCTTGAGTCTCAGCCCATATCAGAAGCCGAGGTCAGTTTTTCCTACATTGCCAGCCTTCCGAGCAAAGGAGGGGAGTGGGACGAGGCTTTCTTGCAACGCTTGCGGCAGTCTCTTCAACGTTGGTACCGTGACCACGGAAGGGATCTGCCCTGGCGCCGCACCCGGGATCCCTACGCCATTTGGGTTTCGGAAGTGATGTTACAGCAAACCCAGGTGGCAACAGTTATCCCCTACTTTCAGCGCTGGATGCAAACCCTGCCTGGGATCCCAGCACTGGCGGCAGCCCCCCAGCAGCAGGTGCTGAAACTGTGGGAGGGCCTAGGCTACTACCGGCGGGCCCTGAACTTGCACAAAGCCGCCCAAATCCTGGTGCGGGAACGGAACGGCGAGTTCCCCAGGGATTTGGAGCAGGTGCTGGCTCTGCCGGGGATCGGGCGCACCACAGCCGGCGGCATTCTCAGCGCTGCCTTCGATCAGCCTTTGCCCATTTTGGATGGCAACGTTAAGCGGGTGTTGGCTCGCTTGGTGGCTTTGCAACAGCCTCCGTCCCAGTGTCTGTCCCTGCTGTGGCAGCTTTCCCAGCAATTGTTGGATCCCGTGCAGCCACGGGCTTTTAACCAAGCCCTGATGGATTTGGGAGCTACCGTCTGTCGTCCCAAAAAGCCTCACTGTGGCCAGTGCCCTTGGCAAGCGGATTGCAGCGCCTACAATCGAGGTCAACACCAACAATTGCCTATGTCTGCACCCCGTGCCTCTCGTCCTCACAAGCAAATCGCGGTTGCCATTGTTCTGCGGGGAAAAGAAATCCTTATCGATCGACGACTGGAAAGCTCAATGCTCAGCGGGCTGTGGGAGTTTCCCGGAGGCAAAATCGAGCCGGGAGAAACGGCTGCCGAGTGTGTAGTACGGGAGGTAAAAGAAGAAATCGGCATCGATATCGAGGTGGTCGCGCCGCTAGCCACCGTCGAACATGCCTATACCCATTTCACCGTTACTCTTATCGCTTTTATCTGTCGCTACCTGGGCGGAGAAGCCCAAGCCCTGCAATGTAGCGAGGTGCGCTGGGTCAGCCCGGCGGAACTGTCGGAATTTCCCTTCCCGGGAGCCAATCAAAAGTTGTTTCCCCACTTGCATGCTTGGCTGGCGGAGCATGGGAACACCTTTGAACACACCTAATCTGCCAAATGGCTTGGGCCCCTCTGGAGCAGTTGCCCCAAGACATTCGGTAGGATAGTAGATGTCCTGCTGCTGTGAGCTACGGATATGCTTGTCACTCTGGAAAAAGCGGGGGAGATTCTGGCCAAGGGATCCCACACAGCCATCACAACCACAGATGGCAAGATCGCGCTGGTGCCCAAGGGAAAAGAAACCCTCAAACTGACGGCCAACGAAGCCATTAACCTAATGTTTTACGTCGTCCGCTCCGCTGAACCGGCAGAGACGGTGATGGCCCAACTGGAGGAGGCAGTTGCCAAAGCTCAAGCCCCCGATCCAGCCGAGGAACGGGCCAGAAAATATCGAGAACTTCGTGGCATCTAAACGGATGGGCACTCGTGCCGGTTGGATCCCTTCGCAAACTGGAGAGAGACCCCAAAACAAAGATTAAAAGCAGGAGGAGCTAAGGGCGACGAACTTTCCATCGGTGGTCCACCCCAGCAACATTGGCTCCTGCGGTTGAATGGCCCGTCCGGTGAGAGCACAGCATTGGGCTTGGTGGGCCGTGGCCGGGAAGCTGGCCCGAATATCCTCAGGACTGAGGGTGGCAGCCCCTTGAGAGTGACGCAGGACATAACTCCAAAGAATTTCCCGTATGAGGGCCTGGTAACCCTGATTTCCGGCCAACGCCTTCAGTCGCTGCTTCAGCTCACGTTCCAGCCGAATGCTGGTCACTTCCATCTGAGTCGTGGGAATGGGGGAATGGGCGCGGATGGGCATGCAGGGATCCTCCCTCGAAAAGCCTATACTACTTTTGTAGCATAGCTAACTTCTCGCCCGAGCGAGGATCCCGGCCTGGGTGAGATGGCTCAGGTCAAAATGGGCCTAAGCTGTGCAGTTCTGACCGCTAAGGCAACGTCAGCACCTGAGTGTATGGTTGAGTTGATCCCGCCCCGTCGCCGTGCCTTGGAGCATTTGCTGGCCCGCCTTGGATTCAGGGATCCGGCTTTGCTGGAACAACTGCGTTGGGATCTGCTGGATCAGGCTCTGATTCACCCTTCTCTGGATGGCCGACGGAACAACGATCGGCTGGAGTTGTTGGGGGATTCTGTCCTGCGAATTTTGGTTACGGAATTCTTGTTTCAGTCCTATCCCCATCTGTCGGTGGGAGAGCTGACCGCGATTCGCTCCGACCTGACCAGCGATGCTTACCTGGCAGAACTGGCGGATCTGCACGGCTTGGATCGCTACCTCGAGGTGGGATCCAGCTCGCAAAACGACTTGGCCGGGCGGGGTCGGCGGCTGGCGGATGCTTTCGAGGCTCTCCTGGGAGCCTTTTATCTCAGTTGGGGTATTTACACGCTGCCCAGGCTGCATCCCTGGCTGGATCCCTACTTACACCGACGAGTGGAGCAATGGTTCCAAGACCCCACTCGGCGCAACCCCAAAGCAGCCTTGCAAGAACTGACCCAACGCCTTTGGGGTAGCCTGCCCGAATACCGCCTGGTGGCCGCCCAGGAGCATCCCCCTCATTTCACCATGGAAGTTTGGGGGCAAGGGCGGTGCTGGGGCCGCGGTGAAGGTCGCTCGAAAAAGGCTGCGGAAATGGCCGCCGCTGCTCAAGCCTACGAACACTTGCAGTCGGAGAAGACATGAGAGGCAACCACCGCTACGAGTTGGCCAGTTGGTTGTTTTTGCTGGGGAGCAGCCTGTTTGCGGCGAGCGAGGTGATGACCTTGGGTAGCGACCCCCCTCCGTGGGATCCAGCAGCTCCAGCCTTTCTCAATCTCAAGGTTGTCCAAACCCTGCTGGGGATAGGAGCCAGCCTCCTGTTCGTCGTAGGTAGTGCTCTGTTCATCCTCGATGCCCGTCACCGCTGAGATGCGCCCCTTATCCAGCAACCACAATAGCCCTTCTCCGAGAGCGGAGAGAGGCGAATAGATGAGAAGCTTGCTAATAGGGACTTCTTCCGGCTACAGGATCGGCAGGCGAGAGACTTTCTTCCTGTGGCAACCCTTCCGGCTCGTTTGACGAGTCATTCGGACGAGAGGAAAAAGATGGCTCTGGGCTGCTCGCGTCGGCAGGATCCATCCCCGGCAAAGCCAAAGAACCAGCAGCCTCGGTGGCCCGAGCATACAGCCTGGCTCGAACCTCTGCCTCCTGCTTGGGCTTCAGATAGAGGTTCTCCAGCAGCACCGCCATACCCGCCACCCACGGGGGGGCGATCACCGCCCCAACAATACCCAACAACTGGGTGCCCCCCAGCACCGCCAGCAACTGATACAAGGGCTTCACCCGCACCGAGGATCCCACCAACAGAGGATCCAACACATAGGTTTCCAGGTTTTGAACGGCAACGTATAGGATCAGCACCCACAAAAAAGTCCAGCCCCCCTGCACAATCGCCACCACCAAAGCGGGCAGGGATCCCAGTACCGGCCCAATGAAGGGGATAAGGTTGGTAAACCCAGCGATCACCCCCAGCGCCAGAGCAAACTCCGACAGGCCGAGAAAGCGAAGCGAGACGGTGATCATCACACCCAAAATGGCAGAGACCAGCACCCGCCCCTGGATGTAGCCCCCCATGCGCTGAGCCATCGGGTGTACCTGCTCAGCAAGCCGCTCATTCCAGGGATAGGGAAACAACTCCACCAAGCCCCGCACCAAGTCAGAGCCGCTCACCAGCATGTAGCCGGAAATGAAGAGGGTCAGCACCATGGTCAGCAGACCGCCCAGCAAACCACGGGTGAAGTCGAAAGACTGCACCAGCACCCGTTGTCCCGAGCGAACCGCCCAGCTCATCAACGACTGAGGGTCGAGCAACTGGTTTAGGTAGTCCAGCGCCGCCGGATCCACCCCCGCCAGATCGGCAATCCAGGTATCCACCAACAGTTGCAACTGCTCCAGATAGAAAGGCAGCCTCGTCAGCAACCGCTGGGTCTGAGTCGCCACCGTCGGGCCAATAAGCAGAGCCAAGCCGGCAATCCCGGCAATTAAACTCAGATACACCCCTACCACCCCCAACCAGCGGGGGATGCGTAGTCGCTCGGCCAGATCCACCAAAGGAGCCAGCGCCGCCGCCACCACCACCGCGATCATCACGGTCAGCACCAAGCTGCGCAGTTGCCACAGCAGCAACAACAGCATCCCTGTGGCCACCACCAGGGCTACAGAGGATACGGAGATGGTCAGTTGTCTTCGGCTCATCACTTGGCTGGGTTCTCTTCAGGGGGGCGTTCAAGCCCCCCTAGGTAACAGATGGCTCTACCATCCTGGCCTGGCTTGGACGAACTTGCCAAATGCTCCTGGGCAAAGACCCCAAACCCAGCGCTTCAGATCCTCAGCAAAAACCCCGCCAGAGCTGAGCTACCGCAACAGTTCCCTCCGCACCGCTTCTACATATTCCAGCAGCCCCGGGGATCCCCCGCCCGAAACCTGCCACAACATCAAAGCGCTACCCAAATCGGAAGCGGCACCAGCCCTATCCTCTCCCTGGTAAGCGCGCGCCATACCGCGGTGGTAGTAACCTTCAGCCCGCTGGGGCTGCACCTCGATAGCCCGGCTGAAATCCTGAACGGCCAAATTGAAGTCGCAGATGCTGGCCCACATCAGGCCGCGATGGACATAGGCCTCGAAAAGATCGGCAGCACTTTGATTTTGCTTGGCCAGCTCAATGGCCAGGTGAGACACATCAAATGCCGATTCCAGATGGCCTTGTTCGGCCCAAATGCGGGAGCGGATCAAGTGCAATTGCGGGTTGTGATAGGCAATCCGATCCAGGGGAGACAAGGTCGCCAGAGCCTGCTCAGGTTCTTGCAAACGCTCGTGTTGGATTTTGGCCTTGAGCAAATAGGCTTCAGCCAGGTAGGGATCCAAAGCAATGGCAATATCCAGATCCCGCAGAGCAGAGCGCATCAAGCGAGCAATGGCAGAAGCATGCTCAGGCTGCGGTAAAGCAGCAGGATCTTCTTGAGACTCCCGCCAGAAGTATTGCGCCCTTTGCAGATAAAGTTGCGCATTTCCCGGCTCCTGTTGGATGGACTGGGTTAGCCGCGCCAGCTCATTGGGAAGATCCGCCGGAGCAGAGGATTGGGAGCAGAGGATTGAGAGAGAGTGGGATCCTGACGCCGAGGCCGTGCCGGCACGGCAAGGCTTGGGTTGGAACGGCCAACAACCCCGGCGGGCTGGGGAGCTGCCTGCTGTACCAGCAACTGATGAGCCTGCTGCTGGTGAGCGAGAGAGCGCTGCTCAAGCTGCTGTACCCGTTCTTGCAGCTGGGCTTGCCGCATGAGCCAAGATTCAGAACCTGGTTCATCTTCAAACAAGGCCTGGGATGAGGGCAGGGAGTGCTCCCAAGCTTGTAGAGAAGCCTCAGTGACAGGACTCTGGCTCTTACGAGATGAGGCCAACCAGCCACATTCGCCGATCAAAAACGGCAAAGACAGCAAACCCAACAGCGCCGAGCCGGAGAACAAAAGACTGGGCTTAAGCATGGATCCCACCCCTTGAAATAGCCTAGAAATGAAGAGTTGCCTCTAAGCTAGTTCGCCACAGCCGCAGTGTCCAGACTTTCGGCGATACCCGTCCTGCCCCAAGACCTGGAAACTCCCCTCTAGGGGATTTTGCCACCGGCCAGATCCACCAACTCCACGCGGCGATTCTTCGCCCGGCCTTCCTCAGTGGTGTTGCTGGCCACAGGAGCAGAGAACCCCACGCCAACCGGATAAAGGCGGCGCTGCTCGATACCCAGCTGAACCAACCGGTTGACAACCGCCTCGGCCCGGCGCCGCGAGAGACCTAGGTTGTAGTCGAAGCTACCGGTTGCATCGGTATGACCGACCACGAGGATGCTGAGGTCGGTGCGCTCGCGCATCAGCTTGGCGATCTCGGCAAGGGTGGGCTCGGCAGCCGCTTCAATCTGATCCGAGTCATAGGCAAAGAGAATGCCGTAGAGGGCGATCCGGCCATCGCGGCTGATGGCTTGATTGATCTCGCCGCTTGTGATGCTTTCAACCAGCTCCAGGCGTTGCTGGCGGGGCTTGACATCGACGACATCCACTCGCCCCAGAGTAATCCCGGTCGGGATCTGCCCACTGCCGCGGGTGATCTCCCAGTCATCGGTATTGACCACAAAGTAGGCGCTCACGAATCGCTCATCGCCTTCGGGGGACTTGCCACGTGCGGCTAAATAGGCAGCAGTGTTTTCTCTGGCGTTCTGAAACGGCCACTGGGCCCGTTCTTCCGGCGTGCTGTAGGTGCCCTTCATATTGAGGATCTCGTGAGCAATCTGGTTGTTGTAGCCAAGGGTCTCAATCTCCTCCCCCAAGCCGGAGAAGAGGATCTCAAAGCCAGACTCTTTCAGTTCGGTTTCGTAGTTGAGCAGTGCCTCGAGAGGGACAACCCGCTCCGGCAGTCGGTAATAGGTCGTGATACGACGCCCCTCGACAGTTTGAGACCGATAGGGCTGCACAGCTCCCATCGCGCCACTGAAGACGATTTTTTCAAGGGCCAACTTAAAGCGGTCGTAATCGGCCCGCGATTGAAACACAATGCTGGATCCTGCAAAGCGCTTGAGCCCCGGAGGATCCGCTGTCCCTGGCAGATCGGCCCGAGCTGGCCCCGCCTGGACAAGTAGAGCTGTTAGCGTAGAGAAAATAAAACCTTGCAGGGCATGGCGCCGCAAACCCACGTAAAAAGGCATGGTTGTCTCCCAGGTCTCCGGATCCGTTCCGGGTTTTCTGCCAGGAGTTTACCCTAGAAGGGATCAGAAATGCATATGCATAAAGTTAAGGTCAAGGCAAACTTTGTAGTCATTTAGGATTGAGATGAGATGACTGGGGTACCAAATTCTTCTCGCTTGCTAGGACTAAAAGTTTGGGTATGGGTGGGATGTCCTAGAATAAAGGGGAGAGGGAGCAGGCCACCGTTTTCTTAGCAAGCTGCCGGTGGATACAGGAATGAATCGCGATCTATTGCCCCTGTTGATTGCATTGGCGGCTGGCTGTGGCCTGACTAGCCGCTGGCATCCCCAGAAGGAAGCGGTGTGGCTCTACCAGTTGAGCCAGCCGGTTACAGCGCCCCAGCCGGGGGTAGAGGTCTATGTCTTGGATCTATTTGACACGCCCCCGGAGACTGTTGCTCTGCTCCAGCGGTCGGGTGCCCGCGTTGTTGCCTATTTTTCAGCCGGGAGTTGGGAAGATTGGCGACCAGACGCTGCGTTGTACCCGGAAAGCGTACTGGGCGCAGCCTACGAAGGCTGGGACAGAGAACGCTGGGTGGACATTCGCGCCCTTGACATCCTGGCACCAATCCTGAGCGCGAGGCTTGATCTGGCGGTGCAGAAGGGATTTGACGGTGTAGACCCGGACAACGTGGACGGCTACCTGAACCCCACCGGCTTTGCCCTCGCACCGGCTCACCAACTCCAGTTCAATCGCTGGCTGGCCCAGGAAGCCCATCGTCGCGGTTTGGCGGTCAGCTTGAAAAACGATCCTGAACAAGCGGCTGCTCTAGAGCCCTATTTCGACTTTGCCGTGAGTGAGTCCTGCTTTGCAGAGGGGTGGTGCGATCTTTGGCAGCCTTTCACGAAAGCCGGCAAGCCGGTGCTCGCCATCGAGTACACAGATGCCTTCACCGAAACTGAGTTCCTGCAACAGGTCTGCTCTGCTGTCCCGGCAGGTCTGCATGCTGTGCTCCACCGCAGGAAACTAGAGGGTTGGGGCGTGTGGTGTGGTGCGGGGATAGCTGTGCCAGGTGTAGCCAAAGATTTGGTTAGCCAGCCAAATCATCAAAGCGCTGATGACCGCCCTTTGGCGAGTTAACCTGGTGCCTGCAATGATGCCGATAGCAACAAAGGGCAGCGTACAGGTATAGGCGATATTGCTCAGGCAGCCAAGGGTGGTGAATAGGCTGGGCCAAGTCTTGGGTAGCCTGTAGCCAAATAGAGGCTGGGATTCGGCGAGGAGCTTCGGGAAGGGCTTGAACAAGCGGCTGTAGGCTGACCATAGGCTAATCTCCTGGGAAAAGATGGGCTTTTAGGGGACAATTCCTAAGCAGGTGCTCGTGGACAAGTTGTCCCGCTACTGGCGGAGTAACCCGCTTGTACCAGGTGCGGTCGCCAGAGTAAAAAACCACCGGTCGCTGTTGGCAAACTTCTAGACAACCTGAGGTTATGACCGGTACATCCAGGTTGACTTCTCGGCGGGCAGATTCCAGAGCTTCCACAACCGGTTGATAGTTGCGGGAAGGATAGCAACGGCTGGAGCGACAGACAGTCTGGATCCCCCACCTGCGGGGCTGGTTCTGGGGATTGAGACGGCGGTAGAGAGCGGCGCGGCTAACCCATCTTTTGCGGCGCAGCTCGGGTGGGGTCTTGCGGTAGGGGCCGCCTTGGTGCTCCTCCAGGCACAAATGCAGGTGCCAAGTTTCGGTGGCCACTGTCAGGTAGCCGTCGTAGAGCATGCACAAAGCCGTCGGCGTAGAGCATGCACAAAGCCGTCGGCTTTTCAAAAGCCAGCTCCAGCACTCCTCCTTCCACCCCATGACCGAGTTGGATCTCGGCCCAGCGTTCTTGAAACAGCTCGTAGAGCAACGGCCCGAGACAATCAATGTGGGCAGGGATCCCTTCAGCGCCGTCGTCTGGAGCAGCGACGCAGTAACCAACTGGCGGCGGCCCGGTCGCCTTCATCCCATGCCAACCGCTCCACGGCCACCATCACCATCGAGGTGATCACAGCTTCACTTAAATGGCGAGAACGCAAGTGCTGCACGGCTGAAGTGGCGGCCTCTAGGTCGCGTCTGCGGATGGCGCGGAGCAGCTCATCAGACATAGACCAAGTCAACGAGCCTCACTTCCTTTCTGCCCCCTTTCTACCCCAAGAGCCAAAAATTTCCCTTTTCCTTCACCTGCTTGTCAGATAATGCAAAAGTTCGTTTTACTTTCACGAAATATCTCACAAGATGTCTCAGGAATTGTTACACTTTTTGCCCCTGAGCCGACTAGGCATGTCAGACAGCAGGGAGGACCGCAGGGGAGCACGGGATCCCTTTGATAAGCCGCTCCATTTCTGCTTGTAAATCTTGGGTGAGGGCTTGTACGGCTTGTCGGCGGTTGGCCTGGTAGGCGGGCCAGCGTTCGGAAACCGAGAGGGGATCCCCAATGCTGAAACGGGCCAGGCGGGGTCCCAAGCGGGGGGGAGCAGTTCCAACAGGATTTTCTCCTTTGATCCAGGCCAACAGGCTCCAGAGGCGCAGGGCAGTTTCCGCCAACTCATCCAGACTCAAACTGGGCTGCTCAGGTACAGGGCGCACCGCAAACACCATCAAGGTTTCCGCCAAGCGCATGTGCCAGAGGTGAAAACTGGCCTCAGCAGCCACTCGATTGGCCAGCCCCCTCTCCAGAGCCGAGAGACCAGCAATATCGGCAATATCTTCGCGGTAGATCCAGGCCCAGCCCGCCTGTTCGATGCGGTGCCGCCGCTCGATTAAGTCTCCTTGAGGCTCTAGGCCGAAATGTTGCTCGGCCACCCGCAGGGCCAGATCTGACAAGCTTTGAAGACGCGCCAACAGATCCCCCTCTTTAACTTGGGCTCTATCTGCAGCAGGAAGGGCAGGGGCATAAAAGCGCTCATAGAAGGTCTGCACGACTTGCAGCAGGTGTTCTCCCAAGCGAAGAATACGGGCCAGCAAAAAGGCTTGACCGGCGTGAGCCGAGCGCGTGGGCGGCAGCTTGCAATCGGCCTCCATGCGGCTGAGCAATCTATTCAGAGCGGCACTGGGATCCCTCAGGTAAGAATAGCGAAGGCCCACCGGCAGGATCAGCACCTGCTCTGGCCGTCCCGCCTTGTGCAGATCCTCCACCGCCCAAAAGCTCATCTGGGCTACCCCCGGCTCCAACGGGTTGAGAAGACTGCTCATGCCGTTGATCGTTCCTTCTGGAGCTACCGCCAGCGGATATCGGCCCGATACAAACTGCTCACGAGAACTTTTTAGCCCTGCCCGATCCAGACGGCCTCGCAAAATCGGGATCCCGCCCAAGCGCGGCAAGCCCCAACGGGCAACGGATCCCAGCCACAGAGGTAGGCCGCGGTCATAAACAAACAAAACGTGGGGTCGGCCCCGAAAGCGGATCCCCTGGCGTTGGGCCACCTGCGGCAGAAGATGGGCAAACAAGTACATCAAGCAGGGGGGATCATCGAGGGTCGGGTGTCGAAACGCCACCAACAGGCGAATCTTGCCCGCCTCAAACTGCTGATAAAGCTGAGCCAAACGCTCTCCCCCCTCCACTTCAACGCGAGGGATCCCTTTGGTCCATCGCAACCAAAAGGGCAAGCCTGCTTGAGCAAAACGAACGACCCAAGGCGTCAATCGCGGTGGCAAAAACTTGAGGGGTGGCTGAACCTTCTGTTGCATAGGGATCCTTATCTAGGGTCAGCAAGATCGGTGAACCTAGGCTTTGGATCCCATCTTAAAGAGGGCAAGGCAAGAAGAAAGCCACACAGTGACAGTTCGTCAACTGGATCCCTTCTCCTCACTCCCGGCCCGGCAGCGGCTCAAGCCCCAGCAGTTTTTTTCCGGCGACCGCGAGTCGCTTTGGGGGAAGCTTCTTTACTTGGGGTTGACTCCTCCACCACCTGGCCGTTTAGCACTTGCTTGAGGTGAATGTGCTTGTAACCTAGCTGAATCTCGAACTCATCCCCGGGTTTGAGATTCATTTTTTCGGTGTAGGCCGACCCAATGATCAACTGCCCATTTTTGTGAACGCTGACCCGAAAGGTTGGCTCACGACCGCGCTTGTCCCGGCTGGAACTTGGGCTGAGGCTCAGACCTTTTGCTGCCAGCACCGCGTCATAGAACTCATTCAAGTTGACGCGAGGCTTGTTGGTCTTGGTCATGGTTACATAGCCACATCGCTTTGCCGTTTCTCGGCGTGGAAGATGCCCCAAAGCTTCGACCTTCTGCAGCAGAGCCTTCCCGGTTAAAGGTTGTGGTGGTATATCTGACATTTTTTAATGTCCTACATCCTTCTCTTAAGATCATACCCTTGTGATGTACTCCTGCAACCGAAAGTCGGAGGCTTTTTTGAAGACAGGTTTTTCTCCTGTTCCTTGAGCCGGCAGCTCGGAAGGAAAAGCCTCTTCTCACTCAAGAGATGTTCCCGCTCTTGCCAAAAGGTGATGGGGGCAAAAAGAACTCAAGCCCTGAAGAGTGCTGGGGCTTTTGTGGATGGAGCTGACAAAAGATCGCCTTGGGGGTAGTACCGCGGTGTAGATCCGACTCACCGCTTTCTACAGCCTCATCCCCACTCGTCGGCTGCCCCAAACTCTGATCACAGCCAGAAAACAGGCTCGACTTTCCAAAAAACCGCCGCTGAGATGGTGATTGCCTTGCGCAAATCGGTCGAAAAGACAGCCAGAGCGGTGTGAAGCTGGATGCCATCAGACCTAGGCCAGCAGGCATTTTTATCTCTTGGCAGAGGCCGGCTACATCTGAGTAGTGGCTGAGGGATCCCCTCTTCGGCACTTCTTCAGATGGGAGCGCAGTGAGCGCGAGTTGCCCAAAGCAAGTTATTTATTCAGGATCCACTCGATTGGCCACCGCTGAGACAACGATGAGTGGCAAGCTCACCAGCAAACAAAAGCCCCATTGCTCCCAAGACAGGGGTGCTGTGTCGAAGATAATGTTGAACAGGCTCCACTGGCTGAAGAGGATCTGCAGCAGGATGGCCGCCCCAATGCCGATGGCAATGGCTGCTGTATCCATGAGGCGCTCATGGCGCTCCAATTGGCTGGCACGTCCACGGCCCAACAGGGTAGGAATGGCCTGGCTGAGGCTGAGCAAGTAGAAGATGCGCCCGATCACCAACGCTTGGATGGCCATGGTGCGGGCCAGGTTAAGGTTGCCGGTGGTTTGTTCGATGTATTCAAAAACCCCGAAGATCAAGATCCAGTTGAACACGGACACCAGCAGGATGCGCTGCAACAGCCTAGGAGAGAGCAAGTTGGCCTCCGGATCCCGCGGTGGGCGAGTCATCTCTCGGCCTGTGCTCGGCTCAAAGGCAAGAGGCACCGTCATGGTGATGGAGTTGATCATGTTTAGCCACAGCACTTGAATGGCCAGAATGGGGAGCTCGCGGTTGAGCAGCACGCTGAGGAGAATCGTCATCGATTCCCCCCCGTTCACCGGCAGGATGAAGGCAATGGCTTTGAGCAGGTTGTTGTAAACCGTGCGCCCCTCCTCAACGGCTGCCTCAATGGAGGCGAAGTTGTCATCGGTCAGGATCATGTCGGCAGCAGCTTTGGCCACTTCGGTGCCGCCTCGCCCCATGGCAATCCCCACATCTGCTTGCTTTAGGGCCGGAGCGTCGTTGACGCCATCGCCGGTCATGGCCACGATCTGCCCCCGCGCTTGCAGAGCTTCCACCAGGCGCAGTTTTTGCTCTGGCACCACCCGCGCGAAGACGGATCCCCGATTGGCAGCTTCCACAAATTCCTCCGGGCTGAGCTGCTCCAGATCTCGACCGCTGTAGGCTTGCACAGGTTTTCCACCCCCCAGGCCCATCTGCTCGGCAATGGCTTGAGCCGTGAGCACGTGGTCGCCGGTGATCATCTTCACCTGAATCCCAGCCGTTTGGCAGGAATGCACTGCCGCAATGGCCTCTGGCCGCGGCGGGTCGATCATTCCTTGCAATCCCAAGAAAACCAGATCCCCTTCCAGATCGGGGTGATCCACCCGAGTTTGGCTGCTGGGGACGGTTTTTTGGGCAAAGGCCAGAACTCGCAGCCCCTGCCGTGCCAAGGCCTCCACCTGCTGGCGAATCCGCTCCTCTTCTAGAGACTGGATCTCCCCCTGGGATCCCATCTGGCTATGGCAGCGGGACAAGAGAGCCTCTACGGATCCCTTGACATAGAGGCAATGCTCTTCTGGCCCCAGCCGGTGCAGGGTGGCCATGTACTGAAACTCGGATTCAAAGGGGATGCTGTCCAGGCGAGGGCGGCGGCGCTGCAGTTCTTCCAGATCCAGACCCCCCTTCTGGGCTGCCACAAGCAGAGCCGCCTCGGTGGGATCCCCTACCACCTCCCACTGGCCGTTGTCTTTGGGTTGCAGACGGGTGTCATTGCAGAGGCAGCCGGCCAAGAGACAAGCCTGTAACGCCAGCAGCCGCTCCACTTCCACTGGATCACCCCCCTCCTGGGCCAGGATTTGTCCCTGAGGACTGTAGCCACTGCCCGTAACTTGGTAGAGCTGGGATCCGGCGTAGATGGCCTGCACCGTCATCTGGTTTTCCGTGAGGGTGCCGGTTTTGTCCGAGCAAATCACCGTGGCGCTGCCCAGGGTTTCTACCGCCGGCAACTTGCGGATGATGGCGTGGCGTCGGGCCATGCGGGAGACCCCAATGGCCAGGGTTACGGTAACTACCGCCGGCAAGCCTTCGGGGATAGCGCTCACCGCCAGCGCCACTGCCGCTTCAAAGACACTCACTGCCGCTTGGCCCTGCACCAGGCCCACCAAAAAGGTGAGCGCCGCCAAGGTGAGGATAATTTTCAGCAAGGTCAGGCTGAACGCCTCAAACTTGCGCGTCAGCGGAGTTTGCAGGGATCCCCCTTCCTCGATCAGCTTGGAGATGCGGCCTGTTTGGGTCTGGTTGCCGATGGCCACCACCACCCCCGCCCCTTGGCCAAAGGTGACGAAGCTGCCGGCATAGGCCATGTTCTGGCGGTCGGCCAACGGCGTGTCTTCGGGGAGGGATCCCAGCCGTTTTTCCACCGGCACCGACTCTCCCGTGAGGGCCGATTCGTCCACCTGCAAGTTGCGCACGCTTACCAGGCGCAGGTCGGCAGGCACCCTGTCTCCCGAGCTCAAGAGCACCACATCCCCCGGCACCAGCTTCCGCGAGGGCACCCGCACTTTCTGCCCCTCCCGCATCACCGTTACTTCCGTCACCACCGACTTGGCCAGGGCGGCAATCGCCTCCTCCGCCTTGGACTCTTGGATGTAGCTGATGAGAGCGTTGATCACCACCACCGCCCAGATTACGATGGCGTTGCGCCAGGAGCCTAGGAACGCCTTGATCGCCCCGGCCACCATCAGGATGTAGAGCAGCGACTGGTTAAACTGCTGCAGAAACTTGACCCATGCGGGGGTAGCTGCCTTGGCCTTCAGCTCATTGGGGCCATACTGCTTCTGCCGCCGCTCCACTTCCGCCTGGGAGAGGCCTTTTTCCAACAGCGTCGGCAAAGAGAGCTCCTCTCCGAGGAGCTGCTGGATGGCTTGCTCCTCCGGCAGGGCATGCCAGGCAAGGGCCGGGAGCAGCTCAGGGGATGAAGGTTTGGCCATGTTCGGAATCTTGAGTTACAACAACACAACGGCAGGACGAGCTGCCGACCTTCCTCCATCTGACAGCCTAGCGGATGCCGCCTGCCCTTCCCAGTAAAACGCTCCCCGAGCAGCTCTTGCTAAGGCAAGCGTCAACAACGTTTAAGGAGGCGGCTAAGATTTGCTGAAAATTCTCGACAGATAGATAGATAGAAAGGATGAATATATTCTTATTAGGTAGTATGATTAGCTAGAGCTTGTGGGGAGCCGAAGTGCTTCGGCCTCCCATGCTAGCTGACCTGTCCGGGCTCTTGGATGGGTTGGTTGGCTCTCTTGCTGTTTTTAATATGGCCGACGGGTCTATCGGTCTCTTTTTTTTTTGTTTCCGTTTTGAGTTTTAGAGGGAGTTATCGTGGTACCGACTACAAAGCCAAGGGAATTCCAGGCGCAGTCAGCAGCAGTGCCGCAAAACGGCGCGCGCTCTGAGGTGCAAGGGATCGGATCGAAGGGGTCCGCGTCGGTTCTCCGCCATCAGATTGTCGTCGTCGGGGGAGGGGCAGCCGGCATCAGCGCAGCAGCCCAGTTGCTGGAGCGCCAGCGCAACCTCGACATTGCCATCATCGAGCCATCCGACAAGCATTACTACCAGCCCGGCTGGACGTTGGTGGGTGGGGGTATTGCGCCGCTGGCCAAGTTTGTGCGCGATGAAAAAACCGTGATCCCCAGGGGAGCCAAGTGGATCCAGGCGCGAGTAACCGAGCTGGATCCGGATCACAACCGCGTCATCACCGAGGATGGCCAAGTTATCGAATACGACTACCTCATCATGGCCCCCGGCATCCAAATTGACTGGCACCTGATCGAGGGCTTGCCGGAGGCGCTGGGCAAGGGCGGCGTGACCAGCAACTACTCCAAAGACTACGCCCCCTACACCTGGGAGACCATCCGCAACTTCCAGGGGGGCACGGCCATCTTCACCTACCCTGCCACTCCCATCAAGTGCGGCGGCGCGCCCCAAAAAATCATGTACATGGCCGACGACGTTTTCAAGAGCAAAAGCGGCGTTGGCGTCAACACCAAAGTTATCTTCTGCACCGCCACCCCTACCCTCTTCGCGGTGCCCGAATACAGCGCCGCCCTGGAGAAGGTGGTGGAGCGCCGCGGGATCCAGGTGAAGTTCAGGCACAACCTCAAGGCCATCCGGCCCGAGACCCGGGAGGCCATCTTTGAAGTCACCACCGACGGCGGCAAAGAGGAGGTGAGCCTGCACTACGACATGATCCACGTGGCTCCGCCCATGAGCACCCC
The DNA here is from genome assembly GCF_047462035.1 of Synechococcus sp. R5-15. Classification (NCBI taxonomy): domain Bacteria; kingdom Bacillati; phylum Cyanobacteriota; class Cyanophyceae; order Synechococcales; family Synechococcaceae; genus Synechococcus; species Synechococcus sp. R5-15. The sequence goes on from NZ_JANSIK010000043.1 coordinate 42,791, forward strand.
GGACTTTGTCAAGCGCAGCCCTCTGGCAGGGCCCGGCGGCTGGGTGGAGGTGGACAAATGGACGCTGCAGCATCCCCGCTACCCCAACGTGTTTGCTTTGGGGGATGCCTCTTCCCTGCCAACTTCCAAGACGGCAGCCGCGGCCCGCAAGCAGGCGCCGGTGCTGGCGGAAAACCTCTTGGCGGCCATGCAGTCCAAGCCGCTGCCGGCCCGCTACGACGGCTACACCTGCTGCCCCCTGATCACCGGCTACAACTCCCTGATCATGGCAGAGTTTGCCTACGACGGGAAGCTAGCTCCCTCTTTCCCCCTGGATCCAACGCGGGAGCGCTACTCCATGTACTTGGCCAAGGTGCACCTGTTGCCCTGGCTGTACTGGAACCGCATGCTCAAGGGCAAGAGGTTTGAGGCCGACATCTTCAAGCCCATCAATAAGCTGGTGCATCGCTACTAAGGCTCTCCACCCTCTCACCCCCAGCCCCTCTCCCAAGGGGAGAGGGGAGTTTTTTTACAGAGCTGGCTCGCTCTGCCGCTGTGTTGTTACTTAGAAACCTTGTTAGAAAAACTACTAAGTATTTCTTAACGTCAATAGCTTCTGAGAGGTGAGGTTTTGCCGTACAATCAGCCCAGGTCTCCGTGAAAACCGAGTAGACTAGGTAAGGAAGTTTCACTTAAGGTTCTGTTCTATGGATTGTCTCAGAGAAGACGAGCTTGGCTATCTCCTTAAGAGGCGGGAAGAAGTTATAGAGGAGCAGAGAGAGATTCAAACCACTATTCAGTCTTCAAGAAATTGGCGGAAACGAGACATTTTGTCTCAGGCAAGAAAGTGGGGCTGGGAGATTGTCCGTCGTCGTGCCAGACATCCCACGCAAGCTGTTCGCGGGCATTTGAGGGTTAGTATTCCTGGACATGGCGACGGCGATTTCCTGGGGGTAGGAATAGCTCATAGAGTCTTAAAGGAATTGGCAGAGCCTAAACTCACAGAACTACAGCTTCAAAGACAAGAGTGCAGCGACCAAATTGTTAACTTTCTCGTGGGCAGAGGTATTGAATTTAGTTCTTTGCGCGAGTTAGGTTTATTAATCGAGCAGATTGAATTTCTGGAAGAGCAAAACCTAAAACTTAAGCGTAGAATAGAAGAGAGCGAGGAAGTAGCTTTAGATTTGCTCGTCGAGAAAGAACACGAAAATCAGAAGCTGGCCAATAGAATAAGAGAGCTTGCAGAAGAGCAGCTGCAAGTCCAGGAGATCGTCAGCCGTGCCATTTTAGCTCTGAAGGAACTTAAACATATCTTTGACCAGCTTCAGAACGCGGTAAACTACATTCCCATTCCAGAGATTAGGAGCTCACTGCAAAGTTACCTGAACAGGATCATGGCTATTTTTAAGGCTAACCTGCCTTCTACGGGTTCTAGAAAGTTGCTTCAGAAGAACGAGCAGGATATTTATCAAGCGAATTTGGAGGATAACCATGGGTCTCATCGAGAGCCTTGAAACGGCAATCGCGGCCTCGCGTCGCAACTATATTGAGCTCCTTGAGTTGACAGGACAGCTTGTTGCCGAGCGACAGCAGCAAGGTCAAAGGAATTGGCTACGGCTGAATGCCAAGCCCTGGACAGCAGCGACCCTAAAAAAAGCTTTTGCTTCCTTTGCAGCCGCTCGAGCTTACTTTAGTAAGCGCTACGGCATAAAAGCAAGAGGGTGGAAAGCTTTGGCAGAGCAGGTCAATACTGTTGAGACAGCGCTGATTCACTTGGGACTGGCCGTTCGCGAAAGCCCTCAGGCAACCTCCCTTTTGGAGAAGAGTGCCCGGCAATCCTCCTCGATTTCTTGAGGGGATAGGCGTCCACTCTCCCTTTTTTCGCCGTTCTGGCTTTGTATCCCCAGGAGGGGGAAGTTTTTTACAGGCAGGCTTTGAACTTTTTCAATACCGCCCGATCCAGCATCAGCAGGGCTGCGCGTAACCCCCCCGAGTATCCCCAGAAAAAGCCCACCGGCAGATGGCCCTTGGGCGCTTCCAAGTTGGTTTTGAGCTCCCCGTACTCCAGCCAGCGGCCCTGGATCTGCCAGCCCACTTTCTCTCCCATACACTCTTCGCGGGGCAAGGCCGAGAAGGATCTCGAGCTGAGCCCTCCCCTTTTCTCCGAGTCACACTCCTGCCAGAGCTGCTTCTGGACGGTAAAGCCAAAGCGTCCATGGCTGGCCTGCGTCCAAAGTTGGTCGATTAGCCGCAGCATCGGGCAGGGGAAAGCTTCAACATCCTTGGGATCGAAAAAGCCCACCTGGGATCGCCCGCCCAGCTTTAACATTAGAGCCGTCGTCCAGCGATCGGCTTCCCCCCACTGGCCAGCCCGCAGCCGATCCCACAGCCCTTGTAGGGCAGGAGCCGCTTCTCCCACCCAGTCTGGCCAGGGGAGAGTAGCGGGCAGGGATCCCTGTCCCTCTAGACAAACTTCGGGAGAAACCAGGGATCCGGATGCCCCCTCTTTTTTCTTTGTCGTGGCAGGGGTAGGGGGCGCCACCATTTGCTCCAGCTCTTCTGCCGAGTGCTGGGCCAGGAGCTGTTCCAGCTCATCTTGGGGTTGCGGGGCCAGAAGCCGCTCCAGTTGCCGCAGATCTTGAGTGCGGATGGCGGGCTCAAAGGTCAGCGGCTTCTTCTCTTCTTGAGAGGCCGCTCCCGGCAGCAGGGCCAGCCACTCGGCCATGGTTTGTGGGCGCTCTTCGGGGTGGAGAGCCATCCCTTTGAGAATGGCAGCCTCCACAACCTCGGGAATGTTGGGGTTAAGGCTGCGAGGGGTATCCAACTGGCGGCCTGTGGCCCGCACTGGCGCACACATAGGCACCATCCCCGTCAGCGCCGTGTAGAGGGTTGCTGCCAAGGCGTAGACATCGGTGAAGGCGCCGCGGCGGCGCAAGCTGTCGTATTGCTCTAGAGGAGCATAGCCATCGGTGCCGTAGGAGGTGTGGCGTTGGATCAGACCTTGGGTGTAGCCGCGAGCTAGGCCAAAGTCGATCAAAACTGCCTGCCCGGATCCCTCCCGCACCATGATGTTGGATGGCTTCACATCCCGATGCAGGATCCCCTGTTCGTGCAAGGCCATCAGGGCAGATCCCACCTCCCGCGTCAGGCGCAGGGCTTCCGGCAGGGGCAATGGCCCTTTTTGCCGCAGAAGCTGGTGCAGAGTCTGGCCGCGGATGTACTCCATGACAATACACCAGCGCTCCTGCTCCCAGATCACTTCTTCCACCTTCACCACATGGGGGTGGCGGCAGCGGGCCAGTTGCAGCGCCTCATTCATGAAGTTCTGCTGGAAGTGGGGATAGTCGGGATCCTCACGAAGGCTGTCGTTCAAAACTTTGATAACCACCTGGTCGGCACGAACGCTATCCCAGGCCCGGTAGGTGATGCCGAAGCCCCCCTCTCCTAAGATGGCCTCAATGCGGTAGCGCCCCCCCTGTAGTCTTTCGCCGACTGCCCAAGCCATACCTGACCCCCGCCTCTAGGGCCATTGTGTCACGGGGATCAAATTGACGGCACATAAAACTGCTTAGAAGTCTACGGGCAGCACTCCAGTTTTCACCTGGAAGGTGCGCGCTTGTCCATCGCGGATGACCCGCAGCGTCAGCGTATTGCCCACCCCAGCGGCTTCCACCAACTGCTGCACCTGCTCGGCATCGCGGATGGCCTGCCCATTGATTTCAGTGATCACATCCCCCTCCCGCAAGCCAATCTCCTCAGCCGGGGATCCCGAAATCACCTGCCCGATCAAGACCCCTTCTTCCACTGTCAGCGTGGTGGGACGAGCGGGGTCGCGGTTGAGGCGCGCCACAATGTCAGGGTTGAGGGTGATCATGCGAATGCCCAAGAAAGCGTGCTCTACCCGACCATTCCGGATCAATTGCTCGGCAATGTCCATGGCGCGGTTGATGGGGATGGAAAAGCCGACGCTCTGAGCTCGCTGGAAGATGGCCGTATTCACCCCAATCACACGCCCTTCCGCATCCAGCAACGGGCCGCCCGAGTTGCCGGGGTTAATGGCCGCATCCGTTTGCAGGAAAGTCACCCGCTTGTTGACAGCTCCAATTTGCCCGGAGGAGCGCCCGACGGCGCTGATGATCCCGGCAGTCACGGTATTGTCTAGGCCCAGCGGGTTGCCAATGGCAATAGCCCAATCCCCTGGTCGCACCAAGTCAGAGTTACCCAGGGTAACCGTGGGCAGATTCTCCCCCTCAATTTTGATCACTGCGATATCGGTAACCGGATCTGAGCCCTTCACCTCTCCTTCAAAGGTGCGCCCATCCAGCAGGTGAACCCTGACTCGCTCGCTGCCTTCCACCACATGGGCGTTGGTGAGGATCAGGCCACTGGCGTCGATGATAAACCCCGATCCGGTGCCTTCTTGCCGAAACTCCTGCGGCAACTGCGGTAGTTGATCCCCAAAGAAGCGGCGAAACAGGGGCTGGTTGAACAGTTCTGGGTTGACCCCCCTCGACACGGTGCGGGTGGCATCGATGCGCACCACCGCTGGGCCGACCTTTTGGGCGACTGCAGCAATAAAATTGGAAGGCCGGACAGCATCGGCCGGAGGAGCAGAATTCGCAGCCTCAGGGCGGGGCTCAGACCAGGGCAAAAGGGATCCCACTCCCTCACCGGCCCGTCGCGTCCAAGTGATCAGGGGAGTTTGCTGTAACCACTCCTGCCCCGCTCGAGACGATAGCCAGACCCCACCTGCGACGCCTCCACCAAACAGAGCCATCGCCAAAAGTGTATGCCGTAGAATCCGCGCCATGCTCCCTCCCAAAGCTAAGCCGTATCGCCAAGACTCAAAAGGCGTGAACCCGCTCCCCCGACTTACGCCATCAAGACCCAGTTCACTCCTGGTCTATTCTATCTATTCCTACTCTTTACTTTTGGATGTTCGGGGTATGTGTGCTTACCCTAGCAAATCTTGCGGACAGAGGCAGTGCTCGAAACGCCCAAAATGATCGGGGATCCGAGTATGCTCCATTCCTCCGAGCCACAAGGGCGGGATCCGTGGCAGCGCCACCGCGCCTGGATGCAGTTGGCCTTGCGAGAAGCTGAGCAAGCGGGAGAAGCCGGAGAGGTGCCGGTGGCCGCTCTGGTGGTGGGGCCAGGGGAAAAGTTGCTGGCTTTGAGCAGCAACCGGCGGGAACGGGATCGGGATCCCACGGCCCATGCGGAGATTCTGGCCCTACGGCAGGCAGGGCAGCGCTTGGGCGATTGGCAGCTGCAGGGCTGTCGGCTGTATGTGACCCTGGAGCCCTGCCCCATGTGTGCGGGGGCAATCAGCCAATCGCGGCTGGCCCAGGTAATCTACGGCGCCGATGATCCCAAGGCCGGAGCACTGCGCAGCGTGCTCAATTTGCCAGCTTCTGCCGCCAGCTTCCATTGCCCGGAGGTCATCGGCGGAGTCTGCGAGGCCGAGTGTCGCCGCCTATTGCAGCAGTGGTTTTGCCGCCGGCGCGGGATCCCGCGCACAACCTGAGGAAGAAATTGGGGGCAAAAAGAACGGGCTGGGGTCGTGCATCCGCCAGAGGTTTTTGATACTGTCATATCGGGTTCGGCTGGTCCTCACTCGCGTCCTGCACCAGCCCCAAAAAAGGCTGTCCGAGGGGCGGTGGCTGCCTGAGGTGTTGAGGTTGGTTATGTCCAGATTCTGAGAACCCGACTTGTCCGGGATCCCTCGCCGGCTGTGATACTCTTTCCCAGAGGATTGGTGTGTGACTATTGCCCTCTCCTTCTCTCCTCTCCCATCAGCTTGGCTTAGGAGTATTGCCCTTCTGGTTTGGGCTTGGCTGTGCTTGACCTTTCCGGTGCAGGCACGGGTGCTGCTGCGGGTAGGTATTGCCGTCAACAAGCCCCAGGTCACCGTCGGCAGCTCTACCGGAGCCCGCCTATTGAATGCCCAGGGACAGCCGCTGGCAGAGGTGCAGGCCATGCAACCGCTGCAGGCCAGCCGTTCGGGTTCAGCAGTCAGTTTGGCCGGCCAACAGGGAGAACGTCTTTACCTACAGCCCACCACCTCCGATGGGTTAGTGTTTATCGACCAGAATTGGTACCGTGGCTTGGTGGAGTTGATCCCCGGCGAGCGTGGGGTGATTGCCATCAACCAAGTTGGCTTGGAAGACTACGTTTCCAGCGTGGTGGGCAGCGAGATGGGACACCGTTTTCCCATGGAGGCTCTTAAAGCCCAAGCCGTGGCCTCCCGCACCTATGCCCTCTACCACCGCAGTCGCCGTTCCCAGCAGCCTTTTGACTTAGGAAACGGGATTGATTGGCAGGTTTACAAGGGAGTGGCTGCCGAATCCAGCCGTACCCAAGCGGCTGCCCGTGAGACCGCCGGGCAGGTTCTCATCTACCAGGGGCAGTTGATCAATGCGGTTTTCCACTCCTCTGCGGGGGGACATACGGATGATGCAGGCAATGTCTGGTTAGAGTCGCGGCCCTACTTACAGGGGGTGCCGGATTTCGATCAGCACTCACCCGTGTTTAGCTGGACGGCCACCGTTCCTGCCCAGCAGATTCAGCAGTTGGCTGCCGGGATCGGTGCCATTCGTTCTGTGGAGGTACTGCGCAGCTCCCCGTGGGGACGGGCAATCACGGTGCGCTTGACGGGATCCCAAGGGATCAAAGATCTCAATGCCGGCGATTTTCGTCGGGCTCTTGGGTTGCGCAGCACAAAGATTGCCATTAGTCCACGCGGAGAGGCCACCACTACGGCCAGCCTGGCTCCTGTGGCAGGGACATTCCCGGCTTTCTTTGAGATTCAGGGGCGCGGCTACGGACATGGCGTCGGCATGAGCCAGTGGGGAGCGGCTGGGATGGCCAGCCAGAACTACTCCTACCAACAGATCCTCAGCCACTACTACCGCAACACCACCTTGGCAGTGGTGGAAGGACGTTAGGGCTCAACTTCAGGGAGAAGCCAACAAAATCATCGATTGGTAGCAAAAGCGGCTGCAGTTTTTAAGAGCTTATGAGAAGCAGCATTTTAATTGAACCGGAGGGGTTCCCCAAGGGTTCGTTGGGGTTCTGTAGATTTTGTTAACTTTGAGTTAACTCTAACGTTGCACCATCTCTGAAGATAGACGGGCAGCTTCTAGACGGGCAGCTTCTGCCGGAATCGAAAGCTGGGCTGCCTGTGAACGCTGCTTTTGAAGGCTCCGCGCTGCTGTGGCAAGATCGGGAGAAGCCCTGGAAAATTTGGGTTACGTCCCCTGAAGATTTTGTAGAGATCTTGAATTCCCCCCTCAGAATCCTCAGGATCGGCTCAATAATAATTGAGATACGTTTACCAGGATCGACCTCTACCTCTTCTTTTTCGAGCCCATAACTTTAACCCCAGGTATCTGTCCTATGTCCATTGCCACCTTAGCTCCTGCTTTTCCCGAACGTTGTCCGGTGCTGCCGGAAGCGCTCACGCCCCTGTGCGAGATCGCCCGCAACTATTGGTGGACCTGGAACCCGGATCACCTCACCATTTTCCGGGAAATGGATCCCGCCCTGTGGGAAAAAACCTCCCACAACCCGGTGCGCATGCTGGAGGAGGTTTCCTACTTGCGGTTGGCAGCCTTGGCCACCGATGTGAACTACCTCAACACGTTGAACCGGATGGTGCAGTCCTATCGGCAGTACATGGCGGCTGAGGATACCTGGGCCAAGCGCACCATGAAAACCTACGACTGGCAGCGTCCCATCGCCTATTTCTGTGCCGAATACGGCTTGCACGAGTCTTTGCCCACCTACTCTGGCGGGCTGGGTATGTTGGCTGCCGATCACCTCAAGTCGGCCTCGGATTTGGGAGTGCCCCTGGTGGCCATCGGGTTGCTCTACCGTCAGGGCTACTTCCAACAGCGCCTGGACAACAATGGCTGGCAGGGGGAGCTTTACGAAGACTCTGAGTTTGAGTCTCTGCCGTTGACTCTGGTGCGTCAGCCGGATGGCAGCCCTCTGTTGGTGGAAGTGGCGATGCGGCAGCGGTTGGTGAAGGCGCGGGCCTGGCGAGCAGACGTGGGCCGGGTGCCGCTCTTTCTGCTGGACACCGACCTGCCGGAGAACGACCCCATCGACCGCTGGATTACCGCCCACCTCTACGGGGGCAGCACCGATACTCGCATTGCCCAAGAGTGCATCCTGGGTATCGGTGGGGTGCGCCTGCTGCGCCAGTTGGGTTTGGATCCCATGGTCTATCACATGAATGAAGGGCACGCTGCTTTCCTGACGCTGGAGTTGCTGCGGGAGGAAGTGGCGCGGGGCACCCCCTTCGAGACGGCGGAGGCCAAGGTGCGGGAAAAATGTGTGTTTACTACCCATACACCGGTGCCGGCTGGCCACGATGCCTTTAGCCCCAATGAGATGGATGCGTTCTTTGCCTCCTTCTGGCCTCAACTGGGCCTGACGCGGGAACAATTTTTGGCCTTGGGAGCTCGGCGCACCGGGGATCCCTGGGAGCGCTTTAACATGACGGTGCTGGCTTTGCGGTACGCGCGGGCAGCCAATGGCGTAAGCAAGCTCCACGGACGGGTTTCTCGCGAAATGTGGCATGTGCTCTACCCTGAGCGATCGGTGGATGAGGTGCCCATCAGCTCCATTACCAATGGGGTTCACGCCCGTACCTGGGTTTCCCCCCTCTTCTGGAACCTCTACGACCAGTACTTGGGCCCCGATTGGCCGGAGCGGGTGTCAGACCCGGAACTGTGGGCCAAGGTGGAAGGGATCCCAGATGAAGAACTGTGGCGGCGCAAAGAGGCTCTGCGGGAGCGGCTGGTGTCTTTTACCCGTCACCGGGTGTTGCGGGCCCGGCGCAATCGCGGCGAAAGCAATGAGCGCATCCAAGCGGTCAACCAGTTGCTGGATCCCAAGGTCTTGACGATTGGGTTTGCCCGCCGCTTCAGCACCTACAAGCGAGGAGATTTGATCCTGCGAAATCTGGAGCGAATTACCCGCATCTTCACCAACAAAGAGTACCCTGTACAGATTATCTTCGCCGGCAAGGCCCATCCCCGGGACGAAGGGGGCAAGCGCCTGATTCAGCGGGTGGTGGAATGGTCCAACCGGCCTGAGGTGGCCAACCGGGTCGCCTTCATCGAAAATTACGATGCCTATGTCGCTCGCAATTTGGTGCAGGGGGTTGATGTGTGGCTGAACAACCCGCGACGCCCTCTGGAGGCCTCCGGCACCTCAGGGCAAAAGGTGGGCTTCAGTGGGGGATTGAATTTGTCGGTACTGGATGGCTGGTGGCCGGAGGGTTACAACGGTCGCAATGGCTGGGCTATTGGCCAAGAAATCGAAGGTCTGGATCCCGCTGCCCAAGACGACTTGGACGCCAACTCCCTCTACGACTTGTTGGAGTATGAGGTGATCCCCATGTTCTACGACCGGGATGAGAAAGGGATCCCACGTCGTTGGATTGCCCGCATGAAGGAGGCGATCCGCACCCTCAACCCCGTTTTCAACACCGACCGCATGGTAGCCGAGTACGTGCTGAAAATCTACGAGCCTCAGCCCCTGGAAGCAGAGGCGAGCCGGACTTTGTTGGGTTCGGCTGTTGCCGGCTAGGGTGGACTCCCCCTCTCCCAGCGCAAATCATACAAAACAGTGGGATCCCTCTCTCCTCAAGAGGAAAAGCAGGGATCCCAAGTTTGAGCTTGGGGACAAGAGACTAGGCGCTGGCGTTGACGGCCATAGGAAGCGTCAGCGGCTCTGGCTCCTCTTCGGGGGGCAGCATCACCACCTCAGAGTTGTCGATGATGGCCTGCAGCTCTTCCCCATCGATGGTTTCGGCCTCCACCAAACGACGGGCGATCCGATCCAAGAGGGCACGGTTTTCCCGAATCAAGTAGGTGGCCCGTTGGTAGGCCTCGTTCACCAGCCGCCGCACCTCTTCGTCGATGAGGGCCGCTGTTTCCTCCGAGAAATCCCGTTCTGCGGCGATTTCCCGGCCCAGGAAAATGTTGGTGTACTGGCGACCTAGGGCTACATTTCCCAGGCGATCGCTCATACCGAAGCGGGTCACCATGTTGCGGGCGATGCGGGCCACCTGTTGCAGGTCGCTGGCTGCCCCCGTGGTGATCTCCGACTCTCCGTAGACCACTTCTTCGGCCACACGCCCACCCAAGGCAACGGTCATCATGTTCTTCAGATGGGCACGGGTGGTTAGTCCCATGTCGTCATCGCTGGGCATGAACCAGGTGAGGCCACCTGCTTGTCCCCGGGGGATGATCGTCACTTTTTGGATGGGATCGTAGTTGGGCAGAAGGGATCCCACCAGGGCATGGCCCGCCTCATGGTAGGCCACCAACTCCTTGCGCCGTTCGCTCATCAGCCGATCCTTCTTCTCCGGACCGGCCAACACCCGATCCACCGCGTCGTTGATCTCGTCCATGGAGATCTCGGTGAGGTTGCGGCGGGCTGCCAGAATGGCTGCTTCGTTCAGGAGGTTGGCCAAATCGGCACCGGTAAACCCAGGAGTACGGCGGGCCAACTTCTCCAAATCCACATCCGCAGACAGAGTTTTACCGCGGGCGTGCACCTTGAGGATCTCCAGGCGGCCTTGGAAGTCGGGGCGATCCACCGTAACTTGGCGATCGAACCGGCCAGGCCGCAGCAGCGCCGCATCCAGCACATCCGGGCGGTTGGTGGCCGCAATGACGATGATGCCGGAGTTGCCCTCAAAACCGTCCATCTCGGTGAGCAGCTGGTTCAGAGTCTGCTCCCGTTCGTCGTTGCCACCCCCCAAGCCAGCTCCCCGCTGGCGACCGACTGCATCAATTTCATCGATGAAGACGATGCAGGGAGCATTTTGCTTGGCTTGCTCGAACAGGTCCCGTACCCGCGAGGCCCCCACCCCAACAAACATCTCCACAAACTCGGAGCCGGAAATGGAGAAAAAGGGCACACCCGCCTCTCCGGCTACGGCGCGGGCCAACAGGGTCTTACCTGTGCCGGGCGGGCCCACCAGCAATACCCCGCGGGGGATCTTGGCTCCCAAAGCGGTGAAGCGCTCTGAATTTTTCAGGAAATCCACCACTTCTGCCAGCTCCAGCTTGGCCTGATCGATGCCGGCCACATCGTTGAAGGTAATTTGGGTTTTCGGCTCCATCTGCACCCGTGCCCTGGATTTGCCGAAGTTGAGAGCTTGGCTGCCTGGGCCATTTTGAGCCCGCCGCAGCAGGAAAAAGAGCCCCAGCAAGAGCAAAACCGGCAGGAAGAAGGTGCTGAGAATGCGCCCAAGTAGCCCCTCCTCTTGAACAGGGCGTACCGCCAGCTCCACCCCGTTGGCAACCAGGGTGTTCTCAAACTCAGGGGTAAGGGGGGGCAGATTCACCTGCACTTGGGTGGCGCGGTTGTTGATTTCTGCCTCGGCAATGGCAACTTGGCGACCATCCGGGGCCGTCTCCACCAAAACTTTGCTGACCTCGCCCCGTTCAACACGGCTGATCAGGTCGGAGTAGCTGATCTCCAAACGCTCAGCCGGGCGGGTACCCAAGAAGGTGGTGGCTAAAGAGATCAAGACGATGGCCAGTAGCGCATATAACCCCGCGCTTCTCCATTTCTTGTTTTTACCTTTCTGACTCACGGAAGTGTTTCCTCCCAAAGGGTGTTTTTGAATCGAACTCGCAGATGGTGACCTATGGGTAACAATCTGGGGTCGGGTGGGTTCTTGCAGCAACAGACTGTTAATTAATATTAACCTGACTGAGAGGGTTGCCGGGGATCCCTGCAATCCCGCTCTTCTGGCCGGGAGTTTGGGGATAGGATTGAGAGACCAAGGCTGTGCCGTCAGCCAGGATAGGTGGTGTTTTTTCCACTCTCATTCCAGCTTGCCCAGGGATCCCTATGCTGACTCAACTGCGCGAACTGAGCATCACTGCCGACGGGCGCTATCTCAGGGATGAGGAGCTGCAGTTCATGGAGACCTATCTAGCCTCCTTTGACCTACGCCTGAGCGCCTATCGCAAGATCCAGGCGGCGGAAGCCCAGATCATCCGGGATGTGGAGATGAAAATGCGCGCGCTGGATCCCTACTTGCTCATGCGAGGGGTGGAAGACTTCAGCAACAAGTGGAAGGCTGACACCGTGCGGGTTTTGCGCCTCTCGGCTTTGGCCATGCTCCTGGACGATGAGCAACGCTACAAAGATCGATTTCTCTACTGGTTCCAGACCTTAATGCGGGCCTTCCGCACCCAACGCAGTTGCGAGGCCACCTATCGCTTTCTGCAAGAAGTGATAGCCAATTACCTCACCCCCGAAGAAACCAAGTTGATCAGGCCGATTCTGGAAACCAACCGCACGCTGCTGGGCCTCAACTAGGCAGCCGTCTCAGCAGACTCTCCAGAACCAGCCGACTCCACCACCTCCAGCTCATCAGCTTGGAGATGGGCACGGAACTTGTTGTCAAACTGCACCTGAAAGGGAAAGTTGGCGCTGATCGGGCGGCCATTCCAATCCCGAAGCACGGCCTTCAGTTCCCCTTCCATACCTTTGAGGTCAAAAGGTTGATTGCGATGTTCCGGGTGGTGATAGACAATCACGCTGGTACGCACCCGCACCCGATCTCCAACTTTCATGTCTTGCCCTCCTAACAAGGCGGCCCACCACAGGAACCCACTGGAAACACTCTAGCTCAATCTCTAAGCAAACCTTCGAGATGTGGAGAAGTATGTGGAAACTGAAACAGTAGTTTGCATTTTCCTCAGGGTCATCTTCATGTTGGGAAGCCCCAGAACATCCCCTCAAAGTCAACCCAGAGAAAGCCCGTCTCAACCAATGGGATCCCTCTGGAGCCAACAGCGCCGCTCACTGGATCCCTGGGTTGTATAGATGGGATCCCTATTGGGCAGGAGGCTGGTTTCGCCGGAAAAAGCTGCGTCTAGCCAATCTCAGCTTCCACCGGGATCTGGGAAAGAGAGAAGGCGACCTTTTGTTGCTGATACATTTACGCTGAACACTGCTGAACATCACTGTTCAACTATGCAGCGATAGCATTCTGTT
>NZ_JANSIK010000044.1:0-23693 GCF_047462035.1 Synechococcus sp. R5-15
ATCCGTACTGAACATATTATACATTATTTTCAGTATAGTTGAGCTTATTATTGACTAGAGTCATGCTCCTGACCGTCCTGAAGACTTCCTTCCAGATCACCCTGGCTCCCCTGTCCATCGACCGTGTCCACCAAGAGGCCTCCCATCCGGGCAATGGAGCTGTGGTGGTGATGAGCGGCACTGTTCGAGACAACACCAATGGCCGCCCTGTCGATTACCTGGAATACCAAGCCTACGAGCCCATGGCTCTGAAGGTCTTCGCCGATATTGCCCGACAAATTCAGCAGCGCTGGCCAGATGCCAACAGTGTGGTCATCCACCACCGCATCGGCAAGCTGCGCATTGGCGAGATCAGCGTCTTGGTGGCGGTGGGCACCCCTCATCGGGCCGAAGGGTTTGCTGCCTGCCAATTTGCCATCGACACCCTCAAGCACAACGCCCCCATCTGGAAAAAAGAATACTGGCGAGATGGCACCAGCGCCTGGGTGAGCCTTGGCGCTTGCGAGCTCTCTTCGGCATAGATCCCCCTACACCATACCCACTTGCTCAGCCAAACCCAATTGCTGGCGGGCTGTTTGGCAATCTTGCTGAATTTGCTGAATCAAATCTGCCACCGTGGGAAATCTCCGCTCTGGGCGGATAAAGCCCCGTAGCGCCACCCGCACCTCTTGCCCGTAGAGATCTCCTGTCCAATCCAATAGATGCACCTCGACGGTGTGCTGTAAACCGGCAAACGTGGGCCGATGGCCAATGTTCATCACCCCAGGTAGAGCTGCCGCAGCAGCAGGCACATCCACCCAAACGCTGTACACCCCATCGCGGGGCAAAAACTTCTCCGGAGGCAAGCGGAGGTTGGCGGTGGGAAAGCCCAGTTGTCGGCCCCGCTGATCCCCTTGCACCACTTCTCCCGTTAGCCGGTAAGGACGACCCAAGAGCGCTTCGGCGGTGGACACCTCCCCGGTCGCCAGGGCAGCTCGAATGCGAGAGCTGCTCACCCGTTCCCCGTTCAGTTTCGTCTCCGGGATTACCTCCACCGGAATGCAGTGCTCGGATCCCCAAGCCTGGAGCGTTTGGGCGTTGCCGGAGCGACGGTGACCAAAGCAAAAATCCCAACCGACGCTGAGATGGCGAACGCGCAGGCCCTGTTCAAGTACCGTTTGGATAAACTCTTGGGGGGGCTGGCAGGCAAATGCAGGGGTGAAGGGGAGCAGTACCACCTGCTCAAAGCCCATTTGCGCCAACAGATCCAGCTTTTCGGCAGGGGGAGTGAGCAACAGCTGAGGCCGCCTCGTCAAGACTTCCTGGGGATGGGGATGAAAGGTGAGGACAGTACGTACCCCCTGAAGAGAATCTCGAATCGGCTGCAGCACCTTCTGATGGCCCAGATGCAAGCCATCGAAGTTCCCGATGGCCACAGCGGTGGGTCGCAAGGTTTGAGCCAGATCAGAAGTGATGTGCACTGTCCGGGATCCTAAAAACAGCCAACCAACTGCCTACCCCAGAGGCCACAGCAGGGCCACCAACCCACTCAAGCCCACTACGCCCCACAAGCTCCGTCGCAGGCGCTGCAACACAGGATCAATCTGATACCTGACAATCAGCCGATGCTGAGCCAGCTCCTCTTCTGACTTGGCATACATCGCCCCATCGTACCAGCCACTTTCTTCATAGGGAATCTGGGCTTGTACCAAGCGCCGCCGCACATAAGCCCATCCCAAGTAGAGATGGAGCAACACCAGGCCGAGCAAGACATTGGCCCCCAGCACCGACCCAGAGACAAAGTGGCCCCAATCTCCGGCAAAGCTGCTCCAAACCAGCGGGGAAACCGCCAGCACAACAGCTCCCCAAACCCCAAAGATTCGTTTTAAGTAAGGGATCCACCCCAAAGCAGGCCAGGAAAAAGGAAAGGCTTCCCTCAGCTCTGCATATTGCCGGAGCGGCTGTTGCTCAGCGGGAATGGGATGGGAGGGATCCAGCATAGACCTTAACGTATCTACACAATAATGATATCGGTCGGGTTGGCCCCCCGCCAAGCCCATCCTCAGACCTCCATCTCCCAGCAGAGGCGGCTCAGAAATCGAGCCCGGATACCCCCCATCAACCGAAGGCAAGCGGGGTATCGTATTAAAGTGTGGTCGCGTCTAGAATTCATCTCATCATGAGCGTCACGAGCGAATCTGCCGCCATTGCCGCACCCTATGTAGTCTTAAAAGAGCCGGATGGCAGCCAAAGAAAACACGTTCTCTCGGGAGCGACCGCTTGGACCCTAGGCCGTGATGAAGACAACGCCATCGTCTTGAGCGATCCCAGCGTTTCCCGCCAACATGCCCTGCTGCAATACCTCGACAACAACAGCATCTATCTCATCGATCTGGGCAGCCGCAACGGCTCGTTTGTCAACAATCGCCGCGTCAGCATTCCCACCCTGCTGCAGGATGGGGATCACCTCACCCTTGGACAATCCCAGCTGGAGTTCCACAGCGGATCCCTGGCCAGCTCGGAACCCAGCCCTGCGGCCAAACCTTCGGACACCCTGGTTTTACAAACCCGCTGGCTGATCTCGGTGGCGGTGGTGGATGTGCGAGGTTACGGACAACTGACTCAACAACTGGACGAGCGCCTGCTTTCCCAGGTGATGGGCGATTGGTTCCGGCGGGGTGGGGATATCATTCAGCAGTACGGGGGCACTGTCGATAAATACATTGGCGATGCGATTATGGCCGTTTGGTTCCATGTGCCCCAAGCCAACACTGCTTCTCTGGGCACGGAAGTGCCGGGAATTCACCTCGATGTGAAGTCGGTTTTGCAGGCCATAGCGAAGCTGTTTCAAATGACCGAGCAGCTGAACGGTGAGTTTCCGCTGCCTTCTCCCATTCGTCTGGGGGCAGGGGTCAACACAGGCTCGGCAATCGTGCGCCAGGTGGGCAACAACACCCGCCAAGAATATACGGCTCTAGGAGATACGGTGAATTTGGCCTTTCGCATCGAGAGCGCTACCCGCACCCTCAACGCCGACCTGGCGATCAGCCAGGACACCTATACCTGCTTGGCCAAACAGCTGGGGCAGGCAGCCGCCTGCTTCTCCCATCAGGCTGTGGAGCTGAAGGGGTATGCCCACCGCCATCAGGTGTACTACTGCGATGTGCGGTCTTTGCAAGCCGTTCTCAGCCCCTAGACTTGGATCCGACTACCCGGAGATGTCTTGCCGCTGTCTGCTGTCTGACAGAGCAAGGTGGGGGATCCCGCTGTTCTTTTAGAACCTCCTGCTGCTCCTTGAGCCGATAAGATGGCAAGGCCCATTTCGACTGCACAAGAGCCTGGCCCATGACTCTGGTCAATCGCCCCGAGGTGGTGGCAGAGCTAACCGAACTCTACCATCAGTACGAAGCTGCCCTGACGAGCAATGATGTGCCCACCCTGAACCGCCTGTTTTGGGATGGCCCCCAGGTGGTGCGCTTTGGTGTGGGGGAAAATCTCTACGGGGGAGAGGAGATCAAGGCTTTTCGCCAACAGCGCCCTCCCACGAATTTGGCCCGCGAGATGCTGCGTTTGCAGGTGGTCACCTTTGGGGAAGATTGCGGCTCGGTCACCCTAGAGTTTCGCCGTCCGGTGAACGGGATCCCTCGCTTGGGCCGCCAAAGCCAGATGGGGTACAGGTTCCCCGATATCGGCTGGAAGATCGTCTCTGCCCACGTGTCGTTTTTGCCGGAAGATCAGGGGGAAATGCTGCGCAAAAGCTGCGGATCCACCTCGCCCACGTAGGTATTCAGCCCAATGGCTGTGGCGATCAAAGCCCCGTCCACCTCCACCCGCCGATACTGGGAGATGGCCTCTGCCAGGGGCACATCCACCACCCGCCGATTTTGCCAGGCCACCATGCGGTCGTATTTGCCTTGGGCGATCAAGTCCACAGCAGCCACCCCAAAGGCTGCTCCCAGCAGGCGATCCAGAGGAGAGGGCGTACCTCCCCGCTGCAGGTGGCCCAAAACCATAACCCGCGTCTCGATGCCGGTGCGCAGGGCGATCTCGTTGCCGATGTAATGGCCGATGCCGCCGTAGAGAGACTGCCCCAGGCTGTTGGTGTGGGTCACCGGCTCCCCCGACTCGGTGCGAACCGCCTCCGCCACCACCACGATGCTGAAGTTATTGCCCCGCTCTTTGCGGTCGCGGATTCTTTTGCAGACATTCTCCAGCTTGTAGGGAATTTCCGGGATCAAAATCACATGCGCCCCCCCGGCAATGCCGGCGCTGATGGCAATGTGACCGGCATCCCGCCCCATCACCTCCATGACCATGACTCGGCTGTGGCTGATGGCCGTGTAGGTGAGCTGATCTAGAGCTTCCACAGCCACGCTCAGAGCTGTGTTGAACCCCACCGAATACTCGGTGGCACCGACATCGTTGTCGATGGTCTTGGGGATCCCGACAAAGTTCCAATCCCCCTGCAGGGCCAGTTGCCGGAGAATGGCCAAGCTGCCATCCCCCCCCACCCCGATCAGCGCATCCAACCCAAGCCGGTGGTAGCCGGTGATCACCTCTGCCGAGCGATCCACCAAGCTGCCATCGGGCATAGGGTAGGCGAAGGGGTTGCCTTTGTTCACGGTACCCAAGATGGTGCCGCCGTAGCGCAAAATGCCGGAAACCCGCTTCACATCCAGCAGCTCCGCCTCCACCGGTCGAGCCATGAGCCCTGCCGTCGCATCTTTGATGCCATAAACTTCCATGTCGTAGTCGCGGGCCCGCCGCACCACCGCTCGAATCACGGCGTTGAGGCCGCCACAATCGCCGCCGCTGGTGAGGATCCCGATTCGCTTACGTTTGGGCATAGAGCTCTAGTTAAAGAAAGGTGAACATCCTGAACAGAGATAAGGGTCTATATCGCTTGCAGAGAATCCCTACTCAATCGCAAACTACGGATGTGATCCAGTCGATCATTATCCCAATTATCTTGGTTCAATCAGCTCTGGAGAAACACCTTCTGGTTGGGGGAGTGCTGAAAAAGAAGAAATTGAGGGATCCATACAACCCAGCAAGATCAGGTCAGCTTGCGCTCCCGGTGGGGCTTGGGGTTGGCGATCAAGCCCAGCCGTTAAGCATCCTTCACAAAAAGAATTAAGAAACATTGCCGCACAAGCTGCCGATTAGGAAAGACTTCTATATCTCTGAGGATAGATCTTTCCAAAAAAACTTGGGGGCAACAATCCACTCAAAAACTGAAATTATTTGTTAAGCAGGGATGATCAAAACCCGGTCAACCCGATGATAGGGATGAGGATAGAGATAAGGCATCCAGTCTGATTTGGGAGCAGTACCATGACTCAAACCATTGCCCAGTGTGCTCTACAAGGGGCCTCAGAGTTGCTCAGCCGCTACCGGCAGGGAGAGCGCCATTTTCCCCAGTCCTGCTTGGAGTATGCCTTTTTGAGGGGGGTCGATCTGCGAGGGGCCAATCTCGAGGGATCCGATTTGCATGGGGCTAACCTGCGCTACGCCAACCTGCGGGGCAGCAATCTGGCGAAGGCCGACCTGCGCTGTGCCGACCTGCGCTATGCCGACCTTGAGGGAGCCTGCTTGGAAGGAGCCAATTTGAGGGGATCCCTCTACAATCACAGCACCTGCTTCCCGGTGGGGTTTGATCCGGTGACGGCAGGGATGCAGCCCTTTGAATTTTGATTGGGGAAGGAGAGGGGATCCCTGAGCCCTCAGGCCAAGGGAAAGCGCTCCCGCAAATCTCGAATCACCGGAGCGGGCACCAGATGATCGATGGGGCCGCCCAGCTTGGCGACCTCCTTCACCAGGCTGCTGCTGACAAAACTGTGCTCGCTGGCGGTGGCAAGGAACAAGGTTTCCAGTTCGGGAGCCAAAAGCTTGTTGGTGTGGGCCATTTGCAGCTCCACATCGAAGTCCGACAAGACTCGCAAGCCGCGCACGATCACCTTTGCCCCCCGTTGACGGGCGTAGGCCACCGTCAGACCTGAAAACGTATCAACCTCAACATTTTTGAGATGGGCCGTGGACAGGCTAATCTGGGCTTGCCGCTGCTCTGGGCTGAACAGAGGGGTTTTGTTGGGGTTTTTCAAGACGGCGACAATCACCTTAGAAAAGAGACGACTGGCTCGCTCGATAACATCGAGATGTCCAAGGGTAATGGGGTCAAAGCTGCCGGGGTAGAGGGCGATCATGGCCAACCTCGTGCTATTCCTCACCCTACCTGGTCTCGGGCCCAAGCCAAATAGGTTGTGCTCACTTGAGTGGCTGCCAGAGCCAGGATCTCGGGCTCAGCGTAGGGGTGCAGCTCTCGCAGCCGTTGTTCCAGGCGGGGATAGGCAGTTGCGGGCAATTTGAGCAGGATGAGGAACTCGGCATCGGCCTGCAGGGATCCCTGCCAGCGATAGTAGGACGTGATCCCGGGCAAGACCTGGGCACAGGCCACATAACGTTCGGCCACCAAGGTATGAGCCAAGCGATGGGCCTCGGCTTCGGATCCCACTGTGGTCATGACAACCGCGAGGGTATCGGGTGTGGTCTTATCGTCCATGCGGGGCAGTGGTTAACCAAGCGGTTCCTCCCTATCCTATCGCCCGCCAAGTTAGACGCTCCTAGCTCAACGGGGGCCTAGATTTGCCGAAATAGGGCCGCTTCTGGTGCCAGCGCCAGGCAGTTTGAATGATCTCGGCCAAGTCGGTGTAGAGAGGTTTCCAGTTGAGATCCCGAAAGATGGCACCGGCATCGCCCACCAAGCGCGGGGGATCCCCAGGTCGACGTGCTCCCATTTGCACCGGGATCCGCTTTCCGGTCACGGCTGCTGCGGTGGCAATGACCTCTTTGACGGAAAAGCCTTGGCCATTGCCCAGGTTGTAGGCTGGTTGTATGGGCCGGCCAGAGGCCAGCGCTTCTATTGCCAACACGTGGGCTTGAGCCAGGTCGGTGACGTGAATGTAGTCGCGGATACAGGTGCCATCGGGGGTATCGTAGTCATCTCCAAAAACCGTGATGTGAGGACGTTGGCCGCCGGCGGCCTCCAACACCAAGGGGATCAAGTGGGTTTCCGGGTCATGGGCCTCCCCAATTTCACCATCGGGATCGGCTCCGGCGGCATTGAAGTAGCGCAGGCTAATGGATCGGATCCCGTGGGCAACCTGGAAATCTTGCAAGATCTGCTCCACCATTAGCTTGCTCTGGCCGTAGGGGTTGATGGGACGTTGCGGATGACTTTCGGGAATGGGAATCCGCTCTGGCACCCCATAAGTGGCACAGGTGCTGGAGAACACCAGGTAAGGGATCCCGTGATCCCGCATGGCCTCCAACAAACTCAGGGATCCGGCCACATTGTTGCGGTAGTATTTGCCGGGATCCTTGACCGACTCGCCCACATAGGCATAGGCAGCAAAGTGAATCACCCCTTCTGGGCGATAGCGCTGGATGACTTGATCAAGCCGCTGGCGGTCGGCGAGATCCCCAATCTCCAACGGCCCCCAGCGAACTGCCCAGGGGTGCCCGTAAACCAAGTTGTCGTAAGTGATGGGCAGATGGCCAGAGGCCGCCAGAGCTTTGCAGGTGTGGCTGCCGATGTAGCCCGCCCCGCCGGTAACCAGGAGACGCATACGCCAGCTTAGATAGGGATCGCACCCAGGATAAAGGCTGCCGACGGGATCCCTTCAAGCTCCAAAAGCTTCTTTGGCAGCGTACATAACCTCCACACCGATCTCGGTCAAGCCTCGTTCGCGGGCAAATTTTTCGGTGTTGCGTTTAACCTTGCCGCGCACAAAGCCGGGCACCTTGTTCAGCTCCGCCTGGGCTTCCCGCGTCCAGATGAGGTCGGAATCGGCGCTCAGGCTCTTGTGAATCACCTCCTTGGTGTCGTGGCCACCGAAGATCTCCAACAGGTGATCTTCCATGCCCAGGGTAAAGGAGTTGTAGATCAAGTCCACAATTTGGTTGGCGCCCTCGTAGCCCAAAAAGGGCCGGTAGCCGATAGGGAAATCCTGCACGTGGATGGGGGCCGAGATGACCCCACAAGGGATCCGCAGCCGTTTGCCCACATGCCGCTCCATCTGGGTGCCGAAAATCGCAGCAGGTTCCGCCTGGGCAATGGCGTCCGCCACGCGGGTGTGATCCTCCGTCATCAAGACCTGATCGCAATATTCCCCCACCTCTGCCTGGAACCACTCTCCATCGTAGGTGCAATAGCTGCCCGCCCACACCACGTGGATCCCCATCTCGCGGGCCAGGATTTTGGTGATGGCCGCCGCGTGGGTGGAATCCCCGAAGACCACCGCTTTTTTGCCGGTTAGGTTTTGGCAGTCGATGGAGCGGGAAAACCAGGCCGCTTGGGAAATGTGCAGCGTTTGCTCCTGGATGTAGGCTTCATAATCGACAGGGATCCCTTGCTCGTTTAGGATCTGCTGGATCTGGCGGATGAAGCGAGCCGTTTCCACCACCCCCATCGGGGTGATCTCGATGGAAGGCGTGCCAAACTCCTCCTGCAAGTAGCGAGCTGTCATCGGCCCCAGCTCCCGGTAGGGCACCACATTAAACCAAGCCCGCCCCAGGTGTTTGAGATCGTGGACACTGGCCCCTTGCGGGATCACCAGGTTGAGCTGGATCCCCAGATCCCGCAGCAGCACCTTCAGCTCCCGCAGATCATGGGCATTGTGAAACCCTAGGGTGGAAATGCCAAGGATGTTACAGGAAGGCCGCTCCGTCTTTTGGGGCAGGCCGTCTAACTCCCCGCTTTTGCGAGCTTTGGTGATATAGAACTCCACAATCTGCTGCAGGGTGCGATCCGCTGCCTGCAATTCGTTAACCCGGTAGTGGTTGACATCTGCCAGCACCACATCGCAGCGACTGGCCAACTGGGCCTGCCGGACAAAGTGATGCAGATCTTCCTGCAAAATGCTAGAGGTGCAGGTGGGGGTGACGACGATCAGATCCGGCTGCTCCTCGCCGTCTTTGCGGACGATGTTGCGAATCACCTTTTCGTCGGATCCCCGCGCCAACACCTGCCGGTCAACGACGCTGGTGGTTACCGGAGTAAAATCCCGCTCTCGCTCCAACATGGAACGCATCACGTTGAAATAGTCGTCTCCCAGAGGAGCGTGCATGATGCTGTGAACGTTTTTGAAGGAGCTGGCCACCCGCAGCGTGCCGATATGGGCAGGGCCAGCGTACATCCAATAGGCCAATTTCATGGGCAGCCTCTCAAGAAAGCCAGAGACAAAATCAAGGATCCCAACCCACCGCCGGATGTGCACCCGCTGGGAATCTCTCCTGGCATTGTAGAACGCTCAGCAGCCGGCATCCCTTGGCTGTTATCCTCCGTAACTCCCAACCGAGACGCTCCCAAGCCAAACTCGATCAAAAGAAAAACAACCCTGCCAAGGCAAGTGTGATTACGGGGATCCCCCTACTCCGCCCAAAGGGCTTGTTCCATCCTAGAAATAGGAGCGATGGATACCCATCTGGCCCCAAAGTTCAAGCTGAGGAACCTCAGGGATCCTGACAGGGAATCGGCTGGTGGACAAGAGCAGAGGAGTTTTTGTATTTTTCGTTACATGTTAACTTTTGGAGACAAAACATGTAGCTCTACAACGTTGAGCAGAGATTCTTGTTTACAGAAGCAAGCTTTCTGTTGAGGAAGGCAGACTAACAGAGGGAAGAGAGATGGCTGATGTTTCCCTCAATACAAACTCGACACAGAGAATTGTCGATGGCTAGTAATTTTGCGCGCCGTAACCGACCAAAGGCTGCTGCTTCTTCAAAGGTTGAGGTGAAAGCTTATGGGTTCCACAACGATTTCTTGGCAACGTGCTCGCAAAGCTCCTCAGGAGCTGCCTGGTTCCATGACTTCTGTGCTTTTCAAGTCCACGGGTCGCCTGCGCGACTGGTTGCAGGCTCCGTTGCGTCCCATTCAATCGGCTATGGATAACTTTAGCATCCGCGATCCACGCTTGGCCCATTTCCTTTGCCGGTGGATCCCGGCCCGCTGCCCCTTTGAGCGAGATGTGGTGCTGTTTGGCCATAAGGTGATGCACATTCCGCCCATGTGTAAGCTCAACCCCCTCTACGACCAGGTGGCAGGGCTGCGCTTCCGGGCCTTGTCGTTTTTGGCGGAGCGAGGAGAAGACATTAGCCGTTACCTGTAAGGCAGCTTTTTCCACTAAATCTTTTTTCAAGGGATCCCTGGCCATCCAAAGCCTGCTGCCAAACTCCGGAGCGGATCCCATTAGAAGCGGGTCTCAAACTCGATGGAAATGACATTGTTGCCCTCGAGGTCGATGCTGGCGCGGGTGAGGGTTTGCTCGTTGAGGCGGTAGCGGGCGCTGTAGCGGGTGGGCTGAAAGGGATCCGTTAGGTTGCGCTGCACCGAGATGGAAGTGGCTGGCCCCAGATCGCGGGCCACCTCCAGCGCTAGCCCTATCGAGGAGCGGTTGGCAGCGCGGGTATCGACCTGGGGGACGGGGCTAATGCGCACCTCGTCTAGGCCCAGGGTGTCCCGCAGCGTGTCCAGCACATCGTTGAGCAAGGCAGTTCCGGCCAGGCCGGCCACTCCCGCTTCGGGGTTGAGGCGGGCCAGAGCTGTGCCTCCCAGGAGGGCGACGATCTCTTCGGGGGAGCGGCTGGGGCTGCTGGAAAGGGCCAGAACCCCGTTGCGGGGATCCGCCTCAGCCAGCTGGCTGGCCCGCCCGTTGACCGTGGCGAAAATCTCGATGCTCTGCTGGGATCCCGGCAGGTTGCGGTTGGTGTCGAAGGGGGAGAGCTCTTGGGGAAAGCGATAGACCTCGATGGCCTGGGTCATCAAGCGCAGGTTCAGGAAGGGATCGAAGGGGTTGTCTAGGTCAAAAGTGGCGGTATTGGAGCGGGAGCGATCCAGGCGAAAGTTGGCAAGGGGCAGGTTGACGCGGCCTCGCTCTAGGGCAATGGTGCCCGCTGGGCGCAGATCCTGGGGAGTGCCAAACAGGCGCAAGGTGCCGGCAGCATTGAATTCAAACAGATTGGGACGCTGCACGCGGATCCCTGGCCCCAAGACCAGCTCCAGTCCGTTGAGCCGCGGCTGCCAGAAGGGATCCGGCGAAGTCGAGCCGGCGGCAGCTGTTGCGGCCTCAGGTTCTGCCCGGCGGGGGCTGACATCCACGATCCCTTGAGAAACCTCCAGCCGCCCCTCGAGCAAAGGTTGCAGAAGCAGCCCTCTGACAGCCACCTCGCCGTCCAGATGGCCAGTGTAGAGGCTGGGCAGGTTGAGCTGGATCCCTTGGAGTTGCAGAGTTAAGGGTGGCGAGGTTTCGTCCATCTGCAGGGCACCGCGAGAGTTGACGGGCAAAAAGCCTTCAGCCAAAAGGGATCCACCCCCCAACTGTCCCCGCAGCTCCTGGACTTGCAGCTGATTGAGGTTAAAGGCGATCTGGCCTGTGAGGTCGGTAATGGGCTCCGGCAGGGCTGCCAGCTTGAGGATCCCCGAGTTGACGCTCAAGTTCCCCTGCAGGCTGGGCTCTCGCAAGGTGCCGCGGATGGCCAGCTCCAGTTGGCTTTGGCCGCCTTCCCAGCGCACCTGGTCGGTGAAGAGGTTGATCAGGCGCAGACCGCCATGCTTGGCTTGCAGGGTGAGGTCGATCTGGTCGGATTCGGCCCGCACCTCGGCAAAGGGCAGGGTGTAGGGCACCAGGCCAAAGAGGCGAATGGGTTCGTCACCATTGGCCAGCAGGGCGCCGTCCAGGCGCAGCTGCCCCCGCTGGTAGTCAAATTGTCCTCCCACCTCCCGCAGCGGCACCTGGTTGATCTGGGCGTTGACCACTGTCAGGGATCCGCGGGCATGGGGATCCCGCAGGTTGCCGGCCAGCTCCACGTCCAGGTTGAGATCCCCCTGCAGCTCCAGCTCCTCTGGCAGGAAGCGGTCCAGCAAAGCCAGAGGCAATCCTTGGATTTGCAAGGATCCCGACTGTTCCTCTAGGCCCAGCTTGCCCACAAAAAGGGCTTGACGTTCGCCACTGCGCAACCGCAGCGGCTCCAACACCACTGCATCTCCAGCCAGGCTGCCCCTGGCAGTAAGGCTTTCGATGCCAAACTCCTCTGCCTGCCAATTCTGGCCCTCAAGGTAAAAGCTGACGCTAGGCCGGTTGAGGCTGCCGACCAGGCTAACGCTGGCTTGGAATTCCCCTCGCAGACTTGTGGGCGGCGGGAAAGTGCTCCGCACCGCTGACGCGAACAGCGGATCCATGCGGCTGGCCAAGGTCTCCAGGTGGACGGCCAAGATCTGGGCATAGTACTCCAGCTGCTCCAGGAGAGGATGGTTGGGCAAACCAACCGGGTCGGTCTTTAACGCCGAGGCAGGGCCCAAGGGGGGCCGCCGGAAGCCGCGAGTGGTGATGTCTTGCCACTGCCGCCACTTAAAGGCAGAGACGATGTCTTCCAGGCGGCCCTGGCGGGTGCTGATCTCTAGGTTAATTTGAGGAACGGAAACCTCTGGAGTAGACTCCAAACCGCCCTGGAGGGGATCCGCCGGCAGCTCCAGGGTGCCGCTAGCGGTGTAGGTGCTCTCAAACAAATCCAGTTGAGCTTGGGCGATCTCTAGGCGAGGAGAACCATTACCAGCGTGGTAGTCGAAATCCACCGAAAAGCCCCGTACTTCGATCCCTCCCAACTGCAGATCCGCCACCGCAGCCCGTCCTTGGGCGGCGCCGCTTGCCAGGTCAACTGCCACCTCCCCCTCGAGGGTTCCCTGCAGACTGGCCCACGGCCCGGCAGCCACCCCCCCCAGCAAAGCCAGAGGCAACTGGTTCACTGCCACCTGGAGCTCCTCTTGCCGGCGTTGGCCGCGAATTTCCGCCTCGCCCCGCTGCACCTGAAACTGCAAAGGCTGAAACTGGGGATCCAACTGCAGCGCCAGTCGATCCCGCTTCCCCCGCAGATCCACTTCCGTCCCCTGAACAGACCCCTGAAAGGGCCCGGCCAAGTCTTCAAAGGCCACATCTCCCACCTGCAAGCCCCGCAACTGCGCCTTGCCAGTCACCTGCAAGGTGTCCAGAGGTCCGCGGATCTGGCCGGATCCCTGCAGCACTCCTTTCACCAGCGGCGGCAGGCCGGGTACTTCTGCCAGCGCAATCCCGTCGGTGGTAAAGCTCAGATCCAGGGATCCCACCTGCAGGGTTTGAGGATCCACCGGGATCCGCCCCCGTATGCCGGCCAGCCGAGTTGCGTCGGCCAAGATCTCACCTTCTTGGATCACTAGGCCCGCCCCATCCCAGGCCACCTGGCCCCTTGCCTCTCCCAGAGGCTGCGACAGGATCACCGAGCCCTGCGCCCGCAGCGCCCCCAAAAAGCCCAGCTCCGACACCTCAGCCGTGTTCACCTGCGCCGTGAGGGCTCCTGAGAGGGATCCCGTCCATTGGGGGTTAAAGAAAGCCAGCGGCACATTCTGGGGGCTCACCTGGGCTTGCACTTGCCCTCCTGCCCACCGCCCCGCCACCTGCGCCTGCCCTCCTTCTACAGCCAAGACTGCCTGAGGCACCTCCACCACCCAACCGTCAGCCTCTGGCAAGAGCTGGAGCTGCCCTCTTCCGGCAATCTCTCCCCCAAGACTTTCCCAGCTGGCCTCCGCCCGCGGTTGGGATCCCGTCAGCGCCACCTGCACTTGAGCGGAAACCGGCCCCACCCAAGGAAGAGCGCCCCGGCGGGGCAGGTTGAGGCCGTAAAGGGCCAGCACCTGCTCCACGTCGGCTCCGCTGACTTGAAGATCGAACTGGCCTGCCAAGCCGGCAGCCCATTGCAGCTGGCCGGAGCCTTGGATGCGACCCCCTGCAGTCTTGAGGTCAATTGCTTCCAAGGCCAAGGTTTGATCCGCAAAGCGGAAGCCAAAGGCATACTTCGACACCGGCAGGCGATCCACCTGCCCCGGCGAAAGCCCCCGCAACTGTCCCCGAATCTGTGGCCGATCCAAGGGGCCGGTGACCGCTACGGATCCCCCTACCACCCCCTCCACCGCCACCGGCAGGCCAAAGGCAAACGTCTCTTGGATCTGCTGCAGGCGGGCCGGCGCTACTTCCGCCTGCAAACCAAACCCCTGTCCTTGCTCCCAGACCACCGGGCCTTTTAGCTCGGCAAAGGAAAGCTGACCAAAGCGACCGCTCACCCCCTCCAGCTCCAACCCCTGCAAGGTAAAGCGAACGGAGCCCTTCACCTCTTCAAAAGGATGGGGCAACCTCTCCAGATCCAGCCGAGCCTGTTGAACCTGGGCCTGCCCCGTCAACTCCAGCGGTTGATCCCGCCGCCAGAGCACCTGGAGATCCAAGCCAGTTTCCCCCTGCACCTCCGCAAAAGGGGCCGCCGGCACCACACTGGGCAAGAGATCCAAAGGCAGACGAGCCGCAGAAAGCGTCACCGAACCGGAAGCCTGGGCAAAATCCGCCACCCCCCTGAGCTGCAGGGGGTACCCCCCCTCCCCCTCCCGAGGGAGCAACCGTGCCGTCGCCTGGAAACTGGCCCGCCCCCCGAAAAGATCCTCCTCTCCTGGCGGGGCATTGTGAGTCAGCCACACCTGCACCTGGCCCTGCAGCCGATCAAACTGGCGTCGCTCCCCCACCAAAGGGATGGCCGTCAGGGATCCCTGGCGCAAGCGAATATTCAGCCCCTGGAAAGGCAGGGATCCCTCCCCTTCCCCTTCCGGCAGTTGAAACTGAACATCCGCCCATCCCCGATCCAGCGTTTCCATCAGCAGCAGTTGCGGCTGGTTTAGGGTAACATTCAGCACCCACTGACCCGTCTGCAGCCAAGTCCAGAAATCAGGGCTGAGGTCGATGGAGCCGATACTGGCCAGATGTTCAACGCGGCTTTCTCCCAAACTCACCTGCCAAGGGGACAGAAACCTCACCTCCCCCAACTCCACCCGCCGCCGCGTCGCCTGAGATAGAACATCCTCCACCTGGGGCAGCACCTGAGTTTGAAGATAAGCCGCAGCCCCCCAAGCTGCCCCAAAAGCTGCAGCCGTTAAGCCCAAACCCAGCCCTGCCCCCACCCAAGCCAAAGCGCCGGGGGAAAGGTTGAATTGTCGCTGCTGCATCTCTGGATCTCGGTGATCTTCTCCCAACCGCCCACCCCTTAAAAACCTGTCAGGCTGCCAAAAGCCGTTCGTGCATTGCAGGTCGGCCCTGCCGGCAAAGTTGCCCCCATCCTACCCAAGGACTCCTGGCTTGCCACGAGGGAACAGAAAGAAGAAATCCCTGCTCCCAGGCGTAATTCCCCCAAAGACCCAGCGGAAAAATACCGTCTCGCGAAGAGAACGGGGATGCTAAGCTATCTCCACACCCGAGATTGAACCCACCTTGGGGCCTCTCTCAGGTGTTCCCTTCTGTCGAGATGGTTGAAAGGAGAAGAGCCATTCCGGAACCCCTATCTCTGACGGTCAGCTTGCGCGGCAGCCGCGAGGCGCTGGAAAACTGCCAGGTCTTTCACCTGACCGGCCTTCTGGATGCCTTTTCCGAGCCGGTCTTTGTTAAGGTGGTCACCAAATACCTGGAAGAGGGATCCCCTAACCTGATCCTGGATTTGACAGGGATCGACTTCATCGACAGCTCTGGCGTCGGCGCCCTGGTGCAATTGGCCAAGCTGGTGCAGGGCCGCGCAGGTATCTTTCAGGTGGTGAGCAACCCCCGCATTACCCAAACGGTGAAACTGGTGCGCCTGGAGAAGTTCCTATCTTTGCGCAACTCCTTGCAGGAAGCCTTGGATCGCCTGAAGGAAGGAAGTACGGGCAGTACAGAGACCGCCTGATACACAGTATGGGTCTGGGAACCTTTTGGGGGATCAGTGCTGGAGCAGGGGATCCCGACTGGATAACGGTCAAAGCAGCCCGCATCCTCAGCACGGTCAACTGGGTGGCCTGTCCCCAAAATGCCGCCGGCCAGCCGGGCCTGGCCTATCAGATTGTGCGCCCTTGGCTGCGACCGGAACAAACCCTCTTGCCGCTTCGCCTGCCCTTTGTCACCCAGCCGGAAGTCCTGCAAGCTGCCTGGCGAGTGGCTGCCCAGCAACTGGCCCCACTCCTAGAAAGGGGAGAAGATGTCGCCTTCATCTGTGAGGGAGACGTGGGCCTCTACAGCACCTTCGCCTACGTGGCCCAAGCCCTGCGGCAGCGGATCCCCGCCTTGCCCATCCAGGCCATACCGGGGGTGTGCTCTCCCTTAGCCGCTGCTGCTGCCCTGGGATCCCCCTTGGTGCTCGGCTCCGAGAAATTGGCGATTTTACCGGCTCTGTTTGCCCTCTCGGAACTGGAGCAGGCTTGTGCCTGGGCTGAGGTAGTCGTCCTCATGAAAGTGGCCTCTGTCTACCCTCAGGTTTGGCAGTGGCTGGCCGAAAGAGGTTGGCTGCAACAAGCCAGCTTGGTGGTCTGGGCCGGCTGGCCCCAGCAAACCCTCTTCCCCACCCTGGAAGGACTGGCCGACTACCGGCCCCCCTACTTTTCCCTGCTGATCCTGCGTTCTCGGCCCCGAAATCAAGATTCTCTTAACCTGGAAAACGAGCTACAGCTGGAATGAGTTTTCTAGGATAGGGAATGAGTTCCTTCCGGCGATTAAGCCCGAAGCAGGGGTTGGTCGTTGTTTTTTTGCGTTTATTTCTGTTTAGCTCAAGGCTCGCGCCGAGCCAGCTTGTTTCCCCAAAAAATCAGGTGTCCTGTGACGGAAAGAGGCTGAGGAATCCGAATCCAGAATGCTGGGATCCCTCATTGACCTGAACCAAAAAGAGATGAAAAGACCAAGTTAAAGGAATGATCCAGCCTGTTAAGAATGGTTGCCGCCCTTGGTGGAGAGATCGGCTATAGGTTAGATTATGAATGTAGTGATTCAGGCGAGGAGGATAATATCTCATCCCCATCCCAAACGCGAGGCACCGCTTCTCGATTGAATCAAATCCAAAATTCAAGTCCAAGGTTCTCTGTCGGTCAACGCTTTGATCCAAGCTTCCGATCCGTTGCTTCGGCAGACTCTCCTGAGAAGTGGTTGTCTCGCTCAGCAGAGCACCTGGTACCTACGACAGGTTTTCCTCAAAGCAGAACAAGGGAGTTAGGCAGATAGCAGTTGGGCTTGCTGCACAAGCCACTGGGAAAGTGAGAGAGCGCTCTAGGTGTTCCTCAAATAATCCTCAAATAAAAGTGGTTTTGCCAGATCAACAAGCTCAGCCGGCTATTTTGAGTCTCCATTCATGAGCGAGTCAGGGTGGGAAAATCGGTGATCAGGTTCAGGTGCTCTCAACCTGCAAGCTCTGCGAGTCGGAACCAGCGCTCAGTGGGACAAGGACTGCGGGCTTTAGCAATTCGAGGTTCTCTCAGTTCATAGTTTCACTCTCACTTTCAGGAGGTTGCTATGTTTACCTTTCTCTCAAAGATTGCTAGAGCAATTATCCGCATATTTGCTCCTGCCAAGTCCGATCTGGTGGAAGTGGGTTACCAGCCCATCACGGATGATATCTATCGCATCAACGGCTCAGCCTGCCGTTTTAGCGATCTGGAGATCTCATCGTAAACCTCAGAGTCGGATTCTGGTGTCGGAGCGGCCACTGGCGCTGGCCTAGAAATTGGAAAAAATTGGAAAGCTACAAGTTAAGACAACTGAATAAGTCTTAGTTAAGTCTTGGATGCGGTTAGTCCGCGTCGGCAGGGGTGGTTTTCCTCCCTGTGGCCAAGTTCTACCGGTTCAGTGGTGGCTTCCCGTGGGGGTCACCACTTATTGTTTTGTTGTTTGCAAGTTGTTTGGGAAAATAAGGAGAATGCTTGCGGTTGCCCTATCTCAACCTGTGTTGCCTTCCCCCGTAGTTTACCCAGCTACATCGAATGATCTGGATCCCTTGGCCGAAGTTCTAGCCCAGGTTTTTCATCCCCCCTCAGGTCTGCAACGCTGGATCTACCCAATTCGCAAGCTGGGCATTCGCGAAGAGTTGCGCCTCAGGCTGGCCGCAAGGGATCCCCACTACTGCTGTCTGGCAGCTGCGGTGGGATCCGAAGTGGTGGGCACTGCCGAGATCTCTTTGCGGGTCACAGCCCACGGGAAGTATCCCTACCTCTCCAACTTGGCGGTGCTGCCCGGCTGGCGGCGGCGAGGAATTGCTCGTCTGCTTTTGCTCAGTGCTGAAGGGGTGGCGAAAGGGTGGGGCTACCGCTGTTTGCATCTGCACGTATTGGAAGACAATCTCCCCGCGCGGCAACTGTACGCTCAACTGCGCTATACCCCCATCGAACGCACCTCTCAACTCTGGCGATGGTTGGGGATCCCTCCGCAGCTTTTGCTCTGCAAGTGGTTACCTTGAATTGGCAAAGGAATTGGCAAAGCGGCAACATTGAGCTGGCAGAGTGGAGATGCTTCCCACCCCGCTGGCTTGCTTCTGCGCAGTGAGGCGAGTTCCTGGACTCATATAAAGTTATGTAAACTAGAGATGGGTTCTAGAGAGGTCTCGGAGGGGCAGTGAGGGAATTGGGCAGGGTTTTCATGGGATTGATTGTGGGCCTGCTTGTGGGCTTTGGGATGACTCAGCCTGCCTGGGCTCAGTGGGGAACTACTCCTCTCCCGCCAAT
Source organism: Synechococcus sp. R5-15 (assembly GCF_047462035.1). Classification (NCBI taxonomy): domain Bacteria; kingdom Bacillati; phylum Cyanobacteriota; class Cyanophyceae; order Synechococcales; family Synechococcaceae; genus Synechococcus; species Synechococcus sp. R5-15. Next base: position 18,557 of record NZ_JANSIK010000044.1, read on the forward strand.
AGGTTCTCCGGCACCGGAGTTCGCATTGCCGGATCAATCCGGGCAAATACGGCGGCTGGCGGATTTTCGGGGGGAGTGGGTGGTGTTGTATTTTTACCCCCGCGACTTCACTTCCGGCTGTACGATTGAGGCCCGCCGCTTTCAGCAAGATTTGCCCAAGTTCCGGGCCATGGGGGCGCAGGTTGTGGGCGTGAGCGCCGACTCGGTGGACTCCCACAAGCGCTTTTGCTCGGCAGAGGGGCTACAGTTTCCTTTGCTGTCGGATCCCGATGGTACGGTTAGTCGAGCTTACGGCTCCTGGATGGGCGATGTTGCCCTGCGCAATACGTTCTTGATCGACCCGGAGGGGATTTTGCGAGAAATCGACCCAATCGTGAACCCCAGCCGCCACAGTGCTGAGGTTCTGGCCCAGTTGCAGCAGCTTATCAGGAACTAGCCCTCTAGCTTTCCGGGCCAAAAGTCTGCTCGAACTCGTAGAGCAACTCGTCGATCTCCTCCAGCGCTTGGTTGACATCCACGCGCAAGCTGCCCAAGTCTGGCTTTTCCAACAGCTTGGCTACCGCTGGCCGGCGTTCGCGGATTAGCTTGATGCGCTCTTTCAAGGCGGCAATTTCGGCGGCGTCCATAGCTTCAGAGACCTAATTGACTCTCCTAGCTTATCGCTTCCGCTGGGGGAGTGTCGCCTGCTGGGATCCCTTTCTGAACCACCGAGAGCCAATCATAATAGAGCTGCGCAACCTGGCACTCAACCCCGCTTCAGAGGTGCTGACATGCTCCCCTACACCCAGATTGTCGCCCACCGTGGGGAGCACACCCACGCCGAGGAAAATACCCTGGCCGCTTTTGCTGCCGCTATTGAGGTGGGGGCCGACCAAATTGAGCTGGATGTGCGCTGTAGCCGAGATGGGATCCCGCTCGTTGTTCACGATGCCGATTTGGATGGACAGCCTTTGTCTGCGCTAACCTGGGCCGAGATTCGGGCCCGCAAACCCACAATTCCCACTCTTGAAGAGACCCTGTCACATATCAAGGGCAAGATCACCCTCGATATCGAACTCAAAGAAGCAGGCTATGAGGAACAAGTCCTTGCCCTCGTTAGCGATATTTTGACCCCCGAAGAATTTGTGATCACCTCTTTTTTGCCTCAGGTGGTGCAGCGGGTTAAAACGCTTTTGTCCCCGCAACCCAAGGTTGGCCTGTTGATCGAGGCAAAGGCTGAGGAGCAAGCCAAGGGATCTTTACTTACCCGTTGCCGGGAGTTGGGAGCGGATTTTCTGGCCCCCCACTACAGTTGGGTGAACTTGCAGTTCTTGGCTGAAGCTGAACAGGCCGGGATCCCTCTGTACGTTTGGACGGTGAACGATCCTGAAGTGATGAAGTTGTGCTTGCAGCCATTTGCCGGCTCAGTAGGACAAAATCCCGTTGTTCAAGGGTTGATTACCGACCGTCCCCAATTGGCTTTGCAAATTCGCGCCCACCTTTTGGCAGGAGTAGAGGGGGCAAAACCCTAGACCATGGGCACAAACTGCACCGGAAAAGCCCCTTTTTGAACCCATCCTTGGGCTGTTTTGCAGAGGATCAGCAAGGACTGGGATCCCTGGGCACCGGAGTCCGAAGGGCTTTCTCCCACCGGCACCACCAAGGTGCCCCCCACCGCCAGTTGATCCAGCAGCACCATGGGCACAGTTGGGGGCGCTGCCGTCACCAGAATGGCATCGTAGGGAGCATGCTCTGGCCAACCTTGGTAGCCATCCCCCTGACGCACTTCCACGTTGCGATAGCCCAGGGCAGCGAGGGTTTGTTGAGCTTGAGCAGCCAATGGGGACAGACGCTCCAGGCTATACACTTGCCGGGCCAGCTCTGCCAAAACAGCCGCCTGATAGCCGGAGCCGGTGCCGATTTCCAACACCACCGATTCAGGCGTGAGACGAGCAGCTTCTGTCATAAAAGCAACAATATAGGGCTGAGAAATGGTCTGGCCATAGCCGATGGGCAGAGGGCAATCCCTGTAGGCCCGATCCCGCAGATCAGAGGGGACAAAAAGGTGACGCGGCACTTTTCCCATGGCTTCCAGTACCCGTGGATCTCGGATCCCTCGTTTGATGAGCTGTTTCTTGACCATCTGCTCCCGTTGGGAAGCAAAAGGATCGGAAGCGTCTGGGGGCTGAGGTTCAACTTCTGGGATCCCAGCTGGAGAGCGAGAAGAATGTCTCCACCGGAAGGATGAGAATGGGTTGATCACCGATACACAACCTCCAGAAACGATGAGCTGCTCAGCTAGAAATCGCAGGAGCCCCGTACGGTACCCGTAGGGTCAGTGTCGGGAGGAATGCTATAATGGTACTGCGGACACCAGAAACAGCTGTTTAGGGCACTGGTAACGGTCGATTGGGGGTGCAGTAAACCACCCCAGAGGCTCGCGGTTGGCTTGCTAACTGCAGGGCTACTAAAAGCCCGCTTCGTACCGCCTAGCGGTCGGTGTCGGGTAGTTTACATGAAGCTTACAGCCGGGATCCCCATGGGAGATATGGGATCCGGTTTGATCAAAATTGTAAAGTTTTGTGCGCAATCTGCCGGGGCGAGCAATCACCACCCTGGTTCTGCCAGCGCAAGATTTTATAGTGTTGATCCCTACCTTTTCCCCGCAAGGGGAAGATGGTGAATGGGGTGACAGGCTGGGAACTGTCCTAGCGACACCTGGGGAGAGAGGCTGGGTTTAGTAGACTGTAAACGTAATTTACGGTACAGATCTATGACAACTGCTGCCGCTTCTGCTACTCCCACTGCCCCTGAGACGACGCTGCTGAACGTTTGGCAAGTGCTGGCGGAAGAGTTTGCCGGTCAGGTTGCCCTACGGGATCCCCACGCGCAGCCAGTTTTCGAGATGTCTTATGGAGAGCTGTTTCGCCGCATTCAAACCCTGGCGGCTGGCCTGCAGGCTTTGGGCATTTGCCCGGGGGATCGGGTGGCCATTTTTGCCGATAACTCCCCCCGCTGGCTGATGGCCGATCTGGCCACGATGTTCACGGGAGCTGTGAATGTGCCCCGCAGCGCTGTGGCGGATCCCAGTGAGCTGGGCTACATCTTGCGCCACTCCGGTAGCACGGCCCTGATTGCTCAGGATCTGAAGACCCTGAGGCGGATCCGGCCGGATGTGCAGGAGCTGGGCCTGGAACGGCTGCTGTTGCTTTCCGATGAGCAGGAAGCAGGGGTGCTGAACTTTTCCCAATGGCTGCAAAAGGGTCGGGAACACACCTACCAACCCCCAAAGCTGGAGCGATCCCAACTGGCCACCATCATCTACACCTCCGGCACCTCCGGTCGGCCCAAGGGGGTGATGCTCAGCCACGGCAACCTGATGCACCAGGTGGAGAACTTGGGCGTGGTCGTACAGCCACAACCGGGGAATAAGGTGTTGACCATTCTGCCCACTTGGCACTCTTATGAGCGGGCTTGCGAGTATTTTCTCCTCAGCCGTGCCTGCATGCTGGTCTATACCAGCCCTCGCTTTATCAAACAAGATTTCCAACAGGAGCACCCCCATTTTCTGGTGGCAGTGCCCCGGATTTGGGAAACCGTTTATGAAGGGATCCAACGGCAATTCAAAGAGAAAAGCCCCCTGATGCAGCGGCTGATCCGCGCTCTGATGGCCGTGAGTGAGAGCCATGTGCTCTCTGGACGGATAGCTCGCAACCAGTCGATTTTGCATTACGGAGTCAGCCCCTGGGTGCGCCTGCAGGCTCGCCTGCAACATTGGCTGCTCTGGCCCCTGCACCAATTGGCCGATGTGCTGATCTACCGCAAGGTACGACGGGCGTTGGGCCCCAATTTTCAACATGCCATCAGCGGCGGTGGATCCCTGCCTGCCTACTTGGATCTGTTCTACGAGGTGGTGGGCATTTCCATCTTGAATGGCTACGGCCTCACCGAAACTTCGCCGGTGTTGTGCGCGCGGCGTCCAGACAACAATGTGCGCGGTACGGCTGGCCCCCCTCTGCCGGGGACGGAGTTTCGCATTGTGGATCCTGAAACTCGACAGCCGCTGCCCCCTGGAGAAAAAGGACTAATCCTGGCCCGTGGCCCGCAGGTGATGATGGGCTACTACAACAACCCGGAAGCCACTGCCAAGGTGCTCAGCTCCGACGGCTGGTTTGAAACCGGGGATCTGGGCTGGCTCACCCCCGACGGGCAACTGGTGATCACCGGCAGGGCCAAGGATGTCATTGTCCTACTCAATGGGGAGAACATCGAGCCCCAGCCGCTGGAAGATGCTTGTCTGCAGTCTCCTTACATCAGTCAGATCGTGATCGTCGGGCAAGACCAAAAGAAATTGGCTGCCCTCATCTACCCCAACCTCGATGCCCTCAAAGCCTGGGCTGCCGAGCAAGGGATCCCGGCTGAGGATGCCGAGCTGCTGGCCCAGCCCCAGACCCGCACCTTGATTTTGCAGGAGGTGCGCCGCCGCATCCAAGAACGCCCTGGCTACCGGCCCGACGAGCAGGTCAGCGACTTTCGCTTCTTGCCGGAGCCGCTGAGCGTGGAAAACGGCCTTATGACCCAGACCCTGAAGATCAAGCGCAACCCGGTGGCTGAGCGCTATGCCCACCTCATCCAGGAGATGTATCCGGCTTGAGGTGCAGGCCCACCTAAGTTTGGGATCCCCGTTGTTGCTCCAAGTAGCGCCGGAATTGCTCCGGTGGAATGGCCCCTCGGTAGGCTCCACAGTAGTAGAGGGTAAGCACTGCCTTGTAGGCCCAATCGCTTGGCACCACATCCGGGAAAGGGCTGGGCAAAGTATCTGCTTGGTTGTTGGCGCAGGCTTGCAAAATTTGCTCTGTGGTTAGCTGTTCTGCCAGGTCTGGAGGGAGTTCCCGCAGGTTGGCTTGGGCCAGAGCGGCGGTGGGCAGGCTCAAACTGGAGAGGGCTGCGCCCACAAGAGCTGAGGTGAAGAGGTGTTGCACTTTCATAGCACTCCGTGCTGTGCAGAGCACAGACAACTCGAAGAGGGTTAACGAGGGATCGATTGAGAGGGAATCCGTCCGGGGAGTCCCTTCTTCAGCTTACTAGCGCAGGAGCCCCGCACTGTACCCGTAGGGTCAGTGTCGGGAGGAAAGCGCTTTGATGAAGTACAATGAAC
>NZ_JANSIK010000045.1:0-1330 GCF_047462035.1 Synechococcus sp. R5-15
GCGTTTGTTTTCGGGGTTTCTGCCCTGAGGCGGCCATTCATTGTTTTGAGGTGGATCCCTTGGCCTTGCAACTGCTGCAGCAGAATGCTCTTGGCCTGGGCAACTTGTGCATCCGGTGGGGCTAGCGGGGCAGAATAGCTGCAGAACTTGTCGGCTCTGGCCGGAGGATCCTCAAGCGAAGTGGGGAGTGGAGCAGCCGCTCCCTTTCCGGGAAGCCAGGGCAGCCCTCAAGGAGTTGGGTTTGGAGCCCATCGATGTGCTCAGGGTAGCTACGGGTGGGGATGAGGTGGAGGTATTGGCTAACCTGCAGCCGCAGCTTAGGGACATCAAGGTGATTTACGTGGAGTTTACTTCTGAGCAAGACCGCAAGCAGATTGATCATAGGTATAATCAGCACTTGGCTTCTGACTTTGTCATTATGGATGCACGTAGGGCAGGATAGTGCAAAACTAGCCCTCTTTGTAGCCTGGGCAGAAGCTACACTTTGTCAGCAGCACTGATTAGAAGGACGAGCTATGGAAAATTCCAACAAAGAAACTCTGCAACCGCGAGTTCTCCTGAGCTGGCCAATTTGGCCAGACCACATCCCACCGCCGCAGTTTTCAGATCGGCAAGTAACTGTCTGTCCCAAAGAAAAAGTGGGGGGCTGTGGACTAGGCTATGTCAACCGTCGTGAAGGCTTGGTGGAGTGTCCGGAAGGAGATTATGACCTCTATGACTTTGTCCAGCAGTCTGAGCAGATTGTGGATAAAGAGTTTGACTTGGTGATTGTACGAACTTGCAGCTGCGAATACAGCAACCCCTTCAACACGAAAAAATTTGGCTGTCCAACTGTCTTGCTAGCCGGAGATACGCATCATTGGCACTTCCCCATCGAACATCTTTTGGCCTACTGGGCCGTTGAAGCCTTTGATTATGTTGTTACTGCTCCCAACCGCCAGCACCTGCACTGGTTTGCCGCGGCGGGCGCGGAAAACCTGGCCTGGCTACCTCTCATCTCCATGCATACGGTTGTCCACAAGTGGGTAGAAGCAAGAGAAAGCCAAGTTGTCTTTATTGGCCATCAGGGATCCGAGCATCCCAGACGTTCCCGTCTGGTCGAAGCCATAAAGAGGGCACACTTGCCCATTCTTGCCAAAACTGCCAACCGTCAAGAGGCAGCCCGCCTATTTGCCGAATCGCTGATTTCGTTTAACTGCAGCCTGAACGGGGATCTGAACCTTAGGAACCTGGAAGTGATTTCTGCGGGTGGCTTTCTGCTTACTGACCAGCTCTCCTTCGCCTCAGGATTGGACGAACTTTTGGCGCCCGGCACCTACTGCGACACCTA
>NZ_JANSIK010000046.1:0-15952 GCF_047462035.1 Synechococcus sp. R5-15
AACAGAATGCTATCGCTGCATAGTTGAACAGTGATGTTCAGCAGTGTTCAGCGTAAATGTATCAGCAACAGGGATGCAGCCGGTTGATTTAACCACCCTGCGTGCTGTGCTCGCCGATCTAACCCAGGCTAAGACAGGTCGGGATCCAGTGTTGCCTGCCCGCGTGGAATGGATCCAACAGACCGATCTGTGGACGGTGGTCATTGGCTTGCGCACCCTCACTGCCCGCCCCTGCTTGCTGTTGTGCTGGCATCCTCAGGCGGCCCGTCTCCACCTCTGTCAGCCTCCTCCCAAAGAGCCGGATGGCTTTCAATTTAGCCAGTTCCTCCAACGGCACCTGAAGGGTTTGGCTCTGACGGAGCTGGCTCTGCTGGAGGATTGGGAACGGGTGATTGACTTGCGCTTTGCCCCTCGGCCCGGGGATCCCCCTTATCGCCATCTCTACCTGGAGGTGATGGGCAAGCACAGCAATGCCATTTTGGTGGACGAGGCGGGCATGATTTTGGCCAGTGGTCATGGGGTGAGCGAGCGCCAATCGCGGATCCGTCCGGTACAGCCGGGCCTGCCCTACGAGGCTCCTCCGGCCCTAACCGACCCGATCCCGCAGCGATCCGAGCCCTTTTCCTGGTGGCAAGAGCGCGTCGCCCTGATCCCTGGCCCCATCGGCCAACGGCTGTTGCGCTGTTATCGCGGCCTCAGTCGGCATTTGGTGGAAGCGATGTGTCATCAGGCTGGGATCCCGCCGCAAACCCCCAGCGATCACCTCTCTGCCCAGGATTGGCAGGCGCTGTTTGCCAGGTGGCAAGACTGGTTAACCCGTCTGGAAACCGGCCAGTTTGACCCAGCTCCCACTCCCCAGGGATACACCGTTCTCGGCTGGGCAAGCGGTGCCGTTCCCGTTAGCGGGACGGAGTCCCTGCAACAACCTTCTCGACTCAATCTGCACCAACTTCTGGAAGGCTACTACCAGGCTCAGCTTAACCGCGAACAGTTTGAGCGAGAGCGCCACCGTCTGCTGCAAAGGGTATCCACCCTGCTGAAAAAGCTCTATCAGCGGCGAGAGCAATTTGAGGCGATGCTGGCCGACTCTACCCAGGCGGAAGTCTCCAAACGAGCTGCCGACTTGTTGATGGCGCACCTCCACCTTTGGCGGCCAGGGCTGCACCACATCGAGCTGCCGGATTTTGCCAGCGGCCAGACGGTCAAGATCCCTCTCGACCCTGAGAAAAATGCTATTCTCAATGCCCAAGCCTACTACCGCAAGCACCGCAAACAAAAACGGGCCCAGGATGCCCTCCGACCTTTACAAGAGGCGCTCGGCCAAGAGATCCTCTACCTCGAGCAGGTGGAAGCGTCTCTACAGCAGCTAGACACCTATCGGGATCCCCAAGACTTAACCACCCTCAAGGAAATTGAGACCGAGCTGATTCAACAGCGCTACTTGGAGAGTCCCACTCGCAACAGCGGGACAGAGTCTCTGCGGGCGAGCTCAAAACATGCCTCACCGGCAACCTTCAACCCCCACCGCTTTACCAGCCCCAGTGGCTTCTCCATTTGGGTGGGGCGCAACAACCTGCAAAATGATCAGCTCACCTTTCGCGTGGCTCAGGAACACGATTGGTGGTTTCATGCCCAAGAGATCCCCGGCAGTCATGTGCTGCTGCGCTTGCCCCCCGGGGCTGTAGCAGAAAGCGAAGATCTGCAGGCGGCTGCTGATTTGGCGGCCCATTTCAGCCGCGGTCGCCTCAGCGAACAGGTGCCGGTGGTCTATACCCGCCCGAAACTGGTGTTCAAACCCAAGGGATCCCCGCCCGGCATGGTCGTTTACAAACAGGAGCAGGTGCTTTGGGGGCGGCCCAGCCATGCGCAGCTGCTCATTGCGTCAGCCCTTGGGCCACACTGACGCAACTGGTTACTTCGTTTCTGGCCAAGTGGGCAGGTTCGAGGCATTCAAGGGAGAACTTCGAGGGAGTAAGCGGCGCTGCGGCCATAGCGGCTGGGGTCGTACATTTCTTCTGCCAAAGCAGGAGCCACCTGGAATTGGCCGGGGATCTCCGGACGGAAGAGATAGACAAACTCATGGCGACCCTGCTTGAGCTCGGTGCTGAAAAAGGCCACGCGGTCATCCCGATTCTCTTGGCGGGTCCAAAACCAGTCCCACCAGTAGTCTGGGGCCAAGCCGGTGAACTCTCGCGGATCCTGGGAGGTGATCTCGGCGCCGCTGGGCAGGGGATCCTCGACCACCACGTAGTGGCTGTCCCGCTCGGCTTCCACCGTCAACCGGGCCAGGAGGATTTCTCCGGCCCTTACTGTGTCGCCAGGGCGCAGCGGCTGCTCTCGGTAGCGGATCTCCCCGTTGGGTTGGGGCTGGGGCTGTAGGCGGAAGTAGCTGCGGCTCACCGCAAAGCCTTGGGCTTGAGAGGGCAGAGGGTTGGGGACGAAGGCTTCTCCCCTCAAGCTGTAGTAAAGGGGGCCGGGGCCGGACTTTTCCAGGCGCAGGCTGCTCAGGTTCCCCACTTCTGCGTCAGCCCAATCCAGCCCATAGCGGGGATCCCCAGCGCCGGCCTGCCAGCGACCGAGAAGGGATCCGGTTGTCCCATCCAACACCCGCACCTCGCCGGGGCCGGGAAGCTGCTGCTGCTGGGCCTGGTAGTAGGCGGACAGGCCGAGGAGAGCATCGGCGGTGGCTTTGGTGGTGCGCCAGCGGTTGTTTTGCCGCTGTTGGAGAAGGGCATCGGCAATCTGGGCAGCCCGGTCATCCTGCAGCCGAACGGCCAATTGCAGTAGGGGGCCGGCCACCTCCATGTCGTCGTAGGTGGAGCGCTCTTGGGTCGCACGAGTTGGAGCAGCCGGGATAAACCAGCGCCCTTGGGGATCCTGTTGCCGCCGCTCCAGAACCTCATCCAGGGCTGCCTGGGCAAGATCCCTCTGGCCCAGTTGCAGGGCGGCCAGCCCTCGGTAGGCCAGGCCAAAGGTGGAGAGCCGCTCCGGCGGCGGCAGGTCGGCAGTCACCAAGGCGGGATCCCAGAGGGCCAGGCTGTAGGCGACAAAAGCCTGTAGATCCGGGGAGAGGGCTTGTGGCTGGGCCAGTTGAGCGGCCAGATAGTCCTGAGCGGCCAGATAGTCCAAGGCCTGCCGCACCCGCCACTCTTTGAGGGCATAGCCAGCAGCTTGGGCAAGGTGATACCCCTGCAGGATGTATCCGGTCAGATAGGGGTTGCTCCGGTCATGGGCCCACCAGCCCCAGCCCCCATCGAAGTTCTGGGATCCCTCCAGTCGCTGCAAGCCCGATCGAAGCACCTGGGGCAGCCGCTCCAGGGTTTGCGAGCGCAGGTTCAAGCCCAACTGCTTGCTGACTTGGGTGACGGCTAGGGCGGGCAAGAAGCGACTCAGGGTTTGCTCGGTGCAGCCGTAGGGGAACTCCACCAGGTAATCCAGCGGCTCCAGCAGGGTTGCTGCCGGGCTAGCGGCCAGTTCCAGGTGAAGCTGCCGGGATCCCGGCACCCAGGTGGCGGGCCAATCCAGCGATAAGTCAAGGCTGCCCTCCTGCACCCGACCCACCTGGGAGAACCGTTGCACAGCGCCGAAAGGCTGGCTGGGGATCCGCAGTTGCAACGCATCTTTCAGCCCATTCCCTTCCGCCCAAACCCGCAGAGAGGTATCTCCGGCCCCCAGAACCTGGAGAGGCCATTCCACCCGCCCCGCTCCTTGGGCCGGCACGGTGAGGCGTTGTCGTTCCGGGCCTTGCAATTTCAAGATCCCACCGGCAGGAACAGGAACTTCCAGCCGCACCTCCACCGCTTGGGCTTGACCCGTGCGGTTTTGCACAATGGCCGCCAAGGTGAGCTGATCCCCCACCCGGAAAAAGCGGGGAGCGGCCAAGCGCACCAACAGGTCTTTGCTAACCGAGACTGTGGCAAGAGCGGATCCCACCTGGGTGTCGGCAGTGGCGGCGCGGGCGGTCAAGCGCCAGGTGGTCAGGTTGTCGGGCCAGCGCACCTGCACCTGAGCCAGGCCATCGGCATTGGTGACCAGATCCGGGAACCAGGCGGCGGTATCGCGAAAGTCCTCCCGCACTTGGCCGGCCAGCTTGTCAGCACCGCCGGGATATTGCTGAGGGAAAGAGGTAGTGGTGGTAACTTGGTTGTACTGGCGCCCATAGAAGAAGCGGCGAATATCCAGGGTGAAGTCGGGTCGCAATAGGTAGAGGGCATTGTCCACAATCCCTAGGCCCACCTCGGCGCTCACCGGCTGCCCTTGGGCATCGCGGGTGCGGATTTGGATTTGGGCGGTCTCGCCCGGTCGATAGGTGGGTTTATCGGTTTGCAGCTCCACCTGCAAAAAGCGATCCAAGGGGGAGACCCGCAGCAGGGCCTCGCTTCGGTACAGCCGCCGCTCTGGGCCGATGGCAGTGGCAGTGACGTAGAGATTGGGACGATAGTCGCCGCGGATGGGCAGCCGCAGCGTGGCCGTATGCCCCTGGAGACGCAGCACCTGCACCTGGTGCAGCCGGGATCCCTCAATGCCCACCAGCACCGCCACATCCGGCAGCGGCGAGACTATCAGGATCTGGGCCTCTTCCCCCACCTGGTAGATCTGCCGATCCGCCACCACTTCCAGGCTGGGCAGGGATCCCCAACTTTGTAGGGGGCTGCCCGGCTCCACCACCCAGAGATAGTCCACCTCCTGCACCCGTTCGCGCCAGCGGTGCGGAGCACTTTGACGGCGGGGATCCCATGCCGTCAACCGCACCCGGTAGTCTCCCGGCTCCAGGTCGGCGGGCAGGTGGAGGTCGAGGCTGCCTTCCCCGTTGACAATCTGAAAAGGCTGCCGCAGCAGGGTACCTTGCCGTTGGTAGGTGTTGCTCTTGGGATCCCAGCGCCAGCGCTCCAGGCTCAGCTCTCCGGTGGCGCTGACGGGGCGGCCATCGTAATCGCGGGCTTGCAGCCGGTAGGTGAGGGTATCCCCCGGAGCGGGCAGGTGGCGGTTCACTTCCGCAAACAGAGCAAATTCGCCAGCCGTGACCCAGGCCCGCGCCGATCCTGTTACCGTCCGGCGGCTGATATCGGTCACTTCCACCTCGATGCGCAACTGCTGCACCTCTTGGGGGCCCCAGTAGCTGTCTTCTTCCCAGTTGAGATCCTGCAGCAGGCGATCCAGGCGAAACTCCGCCCGCCCTTGGGCATCCGTCACCCCTTCCCCTTCCGCCACCAACTGGCCGTAGCCGCCGTAGTAGCCCTGCTCCTCTCCCAGGTCGTCGGCGAAATAGTCTTCCTCGGCAGAACGGGGCAACAGCCCATAGCGCAGGCTCCAGTCGGGGCTGCTGTAAACTCGGTAGCGGAGCTGGGCAGCGGCCACCGGCGCGCCGAAAAGATACTCGGCCTCCACCTGCACCTTCAGGGATCCCCCCCGCACCAGCCAAGGTCGGTCGGGCACCACCGCCACCTCAAACTCCGGCTTGCGGTAGGCTTCCACCTGAAAAGAGGTGTATTCGCCGCTGGATCCCTGCGGCCCTGACACCTGCCACTCCAGGCCGTAGCTGCCCAGGGACGCTTCTTCTGGCAGTTGAAACTCCCCATGGACACTGCCAAAAGCATTGGTGGCCAGGGTTTGTTCGCTCAACACATCCCCGTTGGGGGCCGTAAGGGTCAGTTGCACTGCTTGTCCTGGGGGGGGCGGCGTGAGGCGGGTTTGCTCTCGCACCAGGGCGCGGAAATAGACGGTTTGGCCAGGGCGGTAGAGGGGACGATCGGTGTAGGCGTAGATCCGGTGGGGCTGGTTCCAGCCATAGGCATAGCTGCGGGACAAAGCCTGTAATGTGCTGTCGGCACTGCGGCCATAGACCACCAGGGAAGAACCCTCTCTCGCCGGCAGGCCAAAGCGGGCCAGCCCCTCTGCATCGGTGGTGGCCGTCAGGGGATCCCCCCACTCCCCGAAAACTTGGATCTGGATCCCGGCCAGGGGACGCAGCTCCCGCAGGTGCACCGCCTGCACCACCAACTGGCTGGCATCCTGCTTCTGGATCAGGCCGAGATCGCTCACCAAAAACCAATGGTCGGAACGGGGCAAGGGTGCAGCCGCATTCAGCGGCTCCCGGCCCTCCGCCTCCACCCAGTAGGCCCCCGGCGGCAGGATCCCCAGCTCCAAGGTTTGGGCTGTCCACCCCTCTCCCGCTCGTCGTGGCACCGGCTGCTGCCAACTGCGCACAAGCTCCCGCCGCAGGGTGGGATACAGAGCCGGATCCAGGGAGCCATAGCCAGCATCCGCCAAATCCCGCAAGAGAGGGGATCCCTGCAGCTCTGTCAGGGAAAAGCGATAGAGGCTGAGCTGCACCGAGCCCAGGCTGGTGGCCCGCCACTGCAGCCGCGCCGGTTCTGCGGTCGTAAACACCTGGCTGGTGCTGTAGAGATAGAGACCGGGGGGGACAAGCTGAGGGCGCAAGGTGGGGATCCGAACCGTTGCCCCCTCCCGCACCAGAACGGATCCCTGGCTGCCCACCGTTTCCAGGCCGGATCCCTGCACCGTCACCTGGTATTCCCCAACAGGCAATCGATCCAAGCGATATTCGCCATCTGCGGTCAAGCTGGCGCTGCGCGTGGCCGGGCCGGCGGCGATCACCCGGACGCTCTCCAGAGCTACCCCTGCCGGCAGCTCCACCCGTCCCGCCAGGGATCCCGTCGGCTGTTCGGAAAGCAGAACCGCCAGCCCTACCCCCAAAAACACCACCAGGGCCGCCAACCATCGCCTCAGCATGGGATCCCTTTCCTCCGTTGCTCCTACCCTGTGCCCTGGCCGCCCTGGGGGTTCAAGGGTCAGCCCAATCCACTACTTCACCAACTCGAACACGTTGAACATGGGCAGGTACATGGCCACGATAATGCAGCCCACCATACCGCCCAGGATCACGATCATCAACGGCTCCAGCAGGCTGGTGAGGGCGCGTACCGCCTCCTCCACCTCCAGCTCGTAGAAATCCGCCGTCTTCATCAGCATCGCGTCCAGCTCCCCCGTCTCTTCCCCCACGCTGATCATCTGAATGGCCATCAGGGGAAACACCTTGGCCTTAGCTAGGGCAGGGGCAATCTGCCCCCCCTCCGAGATGGATTGGCGGGCGGCGTCAATGGCGTTGGCCACCACCTGGTTGCCGGAGGTGTCGCGCACAATTTCCAAGGAAGTCAGCACCGGCACCCCGGAGCGGGTGAGAGCGCCAAAGGTGCGGCAGAAGCGAGCCACCGCCGACTTCTGGATCAGATCCCCGAAGGTAGGGAGCTTGAGGGCCAGCGCGTCGATGGTCTCCTTGCCGGCAGGGGTGCGGTAAAAGCGCCGGAAAGCAAAATAGACGGCCCCTAGAAAGCCCACCAGCCCCAAGCTGTACTGGGGCGTGCGCAGGAACTTGCTGATGTTGATGAAAAACTGGGTAAAGCCGGGCAGCTCCCCACCCAAGTCGTTGTAGATGCTCTCAAACGTGGGCAAGATGAACAGCACCATGCCCAAGAAAATCAAGACAGCCAAGATCGTCACCACCACCGGGTAGGTCATGGCTGACTTGATCTGCTTCTGCAGGCGATCCATGTCCTCCAGCAGCTTGGCCAGGCGGTTGAGCACTTCGTCCAGCACGCCGCCCACCTCCCCCGCCTGCACCATGCTGCAGTAGAGGCCGTCGAAGGCGTCGGGATAAGGGCGGATGGAGTCGGAGAGGTTTTTCCCCGCCTCCACCTCCGCTCGGATAGCCCGCAGGTACTTTTTGAGTTTGGGGTTGCCGGTTTGCTCCTCCATGATGGTGAGAGAGCGCACCATCGACACGCCGGCGTTGATCAAGGCAGCAAATTGCCGGGAGAACACTGCCTTGTCGCGAATGTCGATGGATCCCAGCATCGACAAATCGAAAGACGTCTCCAAGGAGAAAAAGGGCTTTTCTTCCTGAATGTCTTCCTGTTTGGCAAAAATCCCGTCTCGGCGCAGCCGTGCACGAACTTCGGTCAAGCTGTTGGCCACCACCGTCAGGCGTACCGGCTGACCGGCCTTTAACCCCCGAACCTTGTAGCGCGGCATGGCTGTACCCCCGGCTAGATCGCTCTAAATAACGAAATGGCTTTAAATGTTTCGCAGGTGCAAAAGAGAAGTCAGCCCAAACCTTGGGCAGATCAACAATCTCTCAGCTAGAGCTTAGCCACAAATCAAGTCAGCGGCTAGAGATCGGCAATGAACCCTCACCCCGGGATCCCAGCACTGCCTGGTGGCAACGAGGTTTAGCGACGGGTGGCAACTGCTGGTGGCCGCTGTTGCTGGGCAGCCGCGGCTGGCGAGGGCCCGGTAACGTTGCCCAAAAGCCGTTGCAACTCCTCGGGGCGAGAGGTCTTAGACATGGCCGTATCGAAGTCGATCTTGCCCTGTAGGTAAAGGTTAGCCAGATCTTGCTCCAACGTTTTCATGCCCTGCTTGCCCCCAGTCTGGATAGCCGAGTAGATCTGGGCAGTTTTGCCCTCCCGAATCAGGTTGGCAATGGCCGGCGTTACCACCATGATTTCCTGCACCAGCACCCGTCCAGGCTCTCCTGGCTTGGGATTGAGGCGGCGGGCCAGAGTTTGGGAGAAGACGGCCTTGAGGGAGTTGGAGAGCTGCACGCGAATCTGCTGCTGCTGCTCGGGCGGAAACACATCCACCAAGCGATCCACCGTCTGGGCGGCAGAACTGGTGTGTACCGTGGCAAAGCAGAGGTGGCCCGTCTCGGCGGCGGTAATGGCCAACTGGATGGTCTCCAGATCCCGCATCTCCCCAATCAGGATCACATCCGGATCCTCCCGCATCGCTGCCCGCAGGGCATTGGCAAAACTCTTGGTGTCTTCCCCCAGTTGCCGCTGGTGGATGATGCTGCGAATGGGGGTGTAGATATACTCAATGGGATCCTCGATGGTGAGGATGTGCTCGGCCCGTTCGCGGTTGATCATGTCGATCATGGAGGCCAGCGTAGTCGATTTGCCAGATCCCGTTGGGCCGGTTACCAGCACCAAGCCCCGCGGCAGGCGAGCTGCTTCCTTACACACATCCGGCAGGCCCAGCTTGTCGATGTTGGGGATCTCAGAAGCCAGGGCCCGCATGGCGCAAGCATAGGTGCCGCGATCGCGGTAGACGTTCACGCGGAAGCGCCCGATCCCCCGCACCCCATAGGAGCAGTCCAATTCCCAGTTTTGCTCCAGCTGCTTGCGCTGGTTGTTGTTCAGCATGCTGAAGATCAACCGCTGCACCTCCTCTGCCGAGAGAGGCTCATGCTCTGTCGGCTCAAGGTGACCATTGATGCGGAAGTAGGGGGGCAAACCCGCCGAGATATGAATGTCGGAACCGCCCTTTTGGACGATTGCTTCCATGAGGTCTTCGATCATCAGTTGGGGCATAGGGTTGGGTTCTCCAAAGGCGAGTAGAACTGTCTATCAAAAGAGCCGCCGGCCAAAGCCATGTGAGAAAGGCAACTGTATAGGACTGTTATAGTCGGCACCCCAACATCGTCAAGTGCCAAGCCGACTTCCTAAAACTTCGGGGTCAGGCAATAGGGGCAGTCCATCCAGTCCACATGCAAGGCCGCGCCACAGTTGCGGCAGGTGCTGAGAGCCTTGGCACGGGCCTTCAGCTCGCTTTCCAGACCCTTGTCGGTGAGGGTCACCCGATCCACCTCCTCCAGCGTGGTGAGGCCCTGCTTCACCAGCATCAAACTGTAGGCCAGCAGGGTTTTCATGCCACTTTCCACCGCCGCTTCTTTGATCACCTCCGTGGGGGCCTCTTTGTTGATCAAGTCCGCAAGGCGGTCGTTCATGCGCATGAACTCGTACACCCCTACCCGACCTTTGTAGCCCACGCCCCCACACTTCTCGCAGATGGGCTTGCCGGTGGCCTTGCGCTGCTCCACTTCTTTGGGGGAGAGCTTGTTGGCTTTGTAAAAGGTGAGCTGCTCGCCGTCGCCACTGAGGGTAAGGCCATAGCGGGCCAGCTCCTCCGGCGTGGGGTGGTAGGGGATCCGACATTCGGTACACACTCGGCGCATCAAGCGCTGAGCCAGCACCCCCAGCAACGAGCTGGAGATCATAAATGGCTCGATCCCCATCTCCGTCAGACGGGCAATGGCGCCAGGGGCATCGTTGGTGTGCAGCGTGGTCAACACCAAGTGGCCCGTGAGGGAGGCTTCGATGGCGGTTTTGGCCGTCTCGTGGTCGCGGGTTTCCCCCACCAGGATGACATCCGGGTCTTGCCGCAAGAAGGCCCGCAGGATCATGGCAAAGTCCATGCCCTTTTCTCGGATCACCTGCACCTGAGTGATCCCCGGCAGCGAGTATTCAATGGGATCCTCGGCGGTGCTGATGTTGATGCCCGGGTCGTTCACCTCCGCCAGGGCCGAGTAGAGGGTGGTGGTTTTCCCGGATCCCGTTGGCCCGGTCACCAAGATTAGGCCAAAGGGTCGCCTGACAATCTCCTTGAAGCTTTCCAAGGTCTCTGGGTCGGTGATCAGCTTGTCCAGCCCCAGTTGGGTGGCGGAGTTGTCCAGAACCCGCAGCACGATCTTTTCCCCATAGCGGGAGGGCAGGGTGCTGACCCGGAAGTCCACCTTGCGCCCCTTGAAGACCCGCCGAATCCGCCCATCCTGGGGCATGCGCCGCTCGGCAATATTCAGGTTGGAGATGATTTTAAAGCGGGCAGTGAGGGCGGGGACGATCTTCTTGGGAAAGTTTTCAAAAGCCTGCCGCAACACCCCATCTTTGCGGAAGCGGATGCGCAGGTATTCTTCTTGTGGCTCGATGTGGATGTCGGACGCCCCATCCTGCAGGGCCTTGACCAGGATCTGGTTGGACAGTTTAATAATCGGGGCATCATCTGCCGATTTGACCTGCTGCTCCAGGGATCCCTCGCCGGCCTCATCGGCAGCCACATCCTCAATAGCATCCAGATCGATTTCGGCAGTGTTGACCACCACCTCTTCTTCCTGTTGGGCAGCAGCCGCCTGTTGGGCAGCAGCCGCGTCGTTGATCCCCTTGATGGCCAGCAGCTCCGCCTGCGCATCCATGTAGCGGTTGATCAGGGTCTCGAAATCCCGCTGGGTGAAGACCCGCCGCTGCAGCTTCAGCCCCTGGATGCGGAAGCGCCGTTGAATGTCGTCCAGTGCCTGCAGGTTGTCTGGCTTGACCATCGCCACCGTCACCTGATTGTCTCGACGGCGAATGGGCAAGAATTTGTAGCGGTTGCAGATGTCGAGGGGCAAGATCGAGTCGATCAGCCCAATCATCTCGGAGATCTCCACCGGCTCCAGGTCGACATCCAGGGAGGGGATCCCGTAGATGATTTTCAGTTCAAAGAGCTGCTGCCGTTTGTAAGCCCGCTCCAGGTCAGGGGTGATCTCTTTGCCCACGATATCCTTGACCACCAGAGCCAGGGCCTTGCTGTTGCCCTCTCGATCCGCTTTGAGGGCGTTTTGGATGTCCTGGATCTGCTTATCGTCGGCAAAGCCCAGCTCCTTTAACTTGCGGCCAAAGGGGGTAATGCTGACGTTGGCGATGGCCAGAGCTTTGCTGGCAGCACCGGCACGGCGCGAGGTAAAAGGAGGGGGAGGAAGATCGTTCATGCTGGCGGGTCACCCACAATGCCTCTATTTCACTGCACTCGGCTGCTAAGGGTCAACGGTAAAGATACATAAGTCTGGACTGCCCAGAGGCCGCCAACCCTGGGCTTACTATGCCCCAACTCGGCTCAAATCTCGCATTCCTATCCACCTCACCCCCTAAGTCTCGCAGACCAACGCTTGCGACCGCTGGGTTAGGTAAAGGTTTTCGCTGTAATCGACAGGGCAGTCGATGAGGGTGGGCACCGGCTGCTCGAGGGCCTGCTTCAGGATGGGGATCAGCTCGGCAGCCTTTTCGACACGGTAGCCCTTGAGGCCCATGCTCTCCGCCAGCTTGACGAAGTCTGGATTGCCGAACTTGACGAAAGCAGCCTCGCCATACTGGTTGTGTTGCTTCCACTCGATCAGCCCATAGCCGCCATCGTTGAAGATGAGAGTTACAAAGGGAGTGCCCACCCTGAGGGCAGTTTCCAGCTCTTGGCAGTTCATTATGAACCCTCCATCTCCGGTTACGGCCACGATGCGCCGGTCGGGATGCACCAATTTGGCGGCCAAGGCCCCCGGAATGGCGATGCCCATGGCGGCAAAGCCGTTGGAGATGAGACAGGTGTTGGGTTTGTCACAGTGGTAGAGGCGGGCCATCCACATCTTGTGGGCGCCGACATCGGAGATGACGATGTCTTCGGGTTCCAGGACTTGGCGCAGGTCGTAGATCAGCTTTTGGGGCTTGATCGGGTAGCTCTGATCCTGGGCATAGCAGGTGTACTCGCGGACGATGTTCTGCCGCAGGCTGAGGCCATAGGGATCCGGCTTGCCCGTGCGATCGCAGCGGCGCAGGATCTCCATCAGGGAGTCGGAAATGTCTCCCACCACCTCCACTTGCGGAATGTAGCTGCTGTCGATTTCTGCGGGCAGGGCAGCGATGTGAACGATGGGGATGGTGCCGTCGGGGTTCCATTTCTTGGGAGAGTACTCGATGAGGTCGTAGCCGACGGCGATCAACAGATCGGTTCGGTCGAAACCACAACTGACCAGATCCCGCTGCTGTAGGCCAACGGCCCACAAGGACAAGGGGTGGGTGTAGGGGATCACTCCTTTGCCCATGAAGGTGTTGACCACGGGGATGTTCAAGCGGGTGGCAAATTCCGTGAGGGCGCTGCTGGCTTGGGCGCGAATGGCCCCATTGCCGGCCAAAATCAAGGGGTTGCGGGCGCGGGAGATCAGGGACGCCGCTTCGTTCAGGCTTTGATAGGAGGCGTAGGTTTTGTCCAGGCGATCTCTCCTCAAGGGAGTGCCGCTGGCTTCCATGGCGGCGATGTTTTCCGGCAAGTCGATGTGGACGGCCCCGGGCTTCTCGGTTTGGGCCAATTTGAAAGCCTTGCGCACGATCTCCGGGGTGATGCTGGGGCGCACGATCTGGGCATTCCACTTGGTGACGGGGGCAAACATGGCCACCAAATCCAGGTATTGATGGGATTCGATGTGCATGCGGTCGGTGCCGACTTGGCCGGTGATGGCCACCAGGGGTGCTCCATCCAGGTTGGCATCGGCAACTCCGGTCATCAGGTTGGTGGCGCCCGGCCCCAAGGTGGAGAGACACACCCCCGCTCTGCCCGTCAGCCGGCCATAGACATCGGCCATGAAGGCGGCCCCCTGTTCGTGGCGGGTGGTGATAAAGCGAATTGAGGAGCGGCGCAGGGCTTGCAGGACTTCCAGGTTTTCTTCGCCAGGAACGCCGAAGATGTACTGCACCCCCTCATTTTCCAGGCAGCGAACCAGCAGTTCGGCGGTATTCATGGTGGCAAGGGTATGGAGAACGGTGGATCTGGATCCCACCATAGACGGCGGACGGGGCAAGGGATAACTTGTTTTCTGGGCTTGGGGACGGGGGCAGGCTGGGCTGGGAACCAAGCTAAGCTCAAAGGGGCGGCCCAGGCCCAATTGCCCCTCCAAGCTTCCTCTTCTGGAGATGCCCATGCGGCTCTACGTCGAACCTTTCACCGTTCACAAGCGCTACGCCTTGACCATCAGCCGAGGTACCCACAGCGATACAACCTTGGCTTGGGTGCGAATTGAGGAGGAGGGAGTTGAAGGGTGGGGAGAGGCTTGCCCTTTTTCGGTGAGCGACGACTACCACCAGTCTCTGGACGACATCCTGATGGGCTTGGACGTGGCCAAAGGGATCCTGCGCCGCCATTCCCCCTGGGAGCGACAGCCAATCGAGGCAGAACTGCTGCGGGCCGGGATCCCTTCGGCAGCGCGGGCAGCGGTGGATATGGCCCTGCACGATTGGATGGGCAAACGGCTGGGGAGGCCCCTGTGGCAGTTGTGGGGGCTGGATCGCTCCCGCATTCCGCCCACGACGATGACGATCGGCATCTCCACCCCGCAGGCGGCCCGCCAGCGCGCCTTGGCCTGGATGGAACAGACCCAAGCGCGGGCCTTTAAGATCAAGCTGGGCAGCGGCTCAGGACTGATGGCGGATCAGAACATGCTGATTGCCGTACAAGAGGTGATCCCGCTGGGATCCCTGATTACAGTGGATGCCAACGGCGCTTGGACGGTGGAGCAAACCCTGAGCATGAGCAACTGGCTGGCGGGGCAAGGGGTGAGCTACCTGGAGCAGCCTTTGGAGAGGGGGCAGGAAGCGAAGCTGATCACCCTCTGGCACGAGTCGAAGCTGCCCATTTTTGTGGATGAGAGCTGTATGGACAGCCGCGATATCCCCCCTCTGGTGGATCGCGTCCACGGGATCAACATTAAGCTGATGAAGTGCGGAGGCCTCAGCGAAGCCTGGCGCATGATCCACACCGCCAAAGCCCACGGCCTACAGGTGATGTTGGGCTGCTACAGCAACACAGCTCTGGGGAATACAGCGGCAGCCCACTTGGCTCCCCTGGTGGATTACCTGGACTTGGATAGCCACCTCAACCTCATCGACGATCCCTTTGCCGGGGCCATCCTGCAGGAGGGCTGCCTGCTCCCCACCGACCGACCGGGCTTGGGGGTAGAGCTGCGGGAGGAATAATGGGAAGGCCGGAATCCCTGTCCAGCGAAAGTCGCGTGGCCATCCTGCTCCACGGGGGATTGCTGGGGGAGCATGGGAAAACGGGGCTGGGGCTGCTGCGCTACGGCTCTTTCCCGGTGGTGGCGGTGATCGACCGGGAGCAGGCGGGGGGATCCCTGGCCCATCTGACCGGAATAGCCAAAGACATCCCCATCGTGGCCTCGGTGGAGGAGGCGCTGGCCTACCGGCCTGAAGTTCTGGTGATTGGGATTGCCCCTTCAGGGGGGCAGTTGCCGCCAGCCTGGCGGGAGGAGTTGGGCCTGGCCCTGCGAGCTGGCCTATCTCTGGTGAATGGGCTGCACACGCCTTTGGCCGAGGATCCCCAGTTTCGGCAGTGGTTGCAGCCGGGGGCCTGGATCTGGGATATTCGCCGCGAGCCCCCCAACCTGTCGGTGGGGAAAGCCCTGGCCCGCACCCTGCCCTGTAAACGGGTGTTGACGGTGGGCACCGACATGAGCGTGGGCAAAATGTCCACCAGCTTGGAGCTGCACCGGGCCAGCCTGAGACGGGGCCTGCGCTCCCGCTTTTTGGCCACCGGGCAAACCGGGATCCTGATCGGCGGCGAGGGGATCCCTTTGGATGCGGTGCGGGTGGACTATGCCAGTGGGGCGGTGGAGCAACTGATCATGCGCTATGGCTCTGACCACGACATTCTGCACCTGGAAGGTCAGGGATCCCTGCTCAACCCCGCCTCTACGGCCACCTTGCCTCTGTTGCGCGGATCCCAGCCCACCCACCTCATCCTGGTACACCGCGCCGGCCAAACCTACATCAAGGGGATGGACTACGTGCCCATCCCACCCTTGTCCAAAGTGATCGAGCTGTATGAGCAGGTGGCAGCGGCTGCCGGGGCCTTTGCCCCCGCGCCCGTGGTGGGGGTTGCCCTCAATACCTTCGGCTGGGAGGAAGAAGCAGCCCTAGAGCAGATCCGCCGGGTGGAAGCCGAGACCGGACGGCCCTGTACGGATGTGGTGCGTTTTGGGGCGGATCCCTTGTTGGAGGCAATTCTGGCGGCAGGATAACTCAGTTTGCAGACAGCGGATCCACTCCCATTGTCCATCTGGGAAAAACTCATCATCTTCAACAGGTGAGCGATTCAGATGGTTCCCGGTGCCGTTGTCTTCTCTGAGATGCGATCTCCTCAGCCAGGTATTCTCGATCCAAGTCGCTCCCATTGGCCGGGGGCCAGGAACTGGGCTTGCTCCGTGTTCAGAGAAGAGCATGACTCTAGTCAATAATAAGCTCAACTATACTGAAAATAATGTATAATATGTTCAGTACGG
>NZ_JANSIK010000047.1:0-43440 GCF_047462035.1 Synechococcus sp. R5-15
GTTTTGACAAATTGGCCAGGAACTTCTTGAGTTTTCTCTATCTCGTCAGTGCTCTCTTTTGGCTCAAATGTAAAGATCAACACAACCTAGCGCAGAAAGCTGGTCACCAACCACATCACCGTAAACGTGATCCCCACCAACAGCGCACCAGGAGCATCGCCACCGGTGAGAGGAAGGGCAATGCCGTAGGCCAACATCAGCCCCAGGCTCAGGCCCGCCAGGGCCAAGAGAAAAGCGCGAATGAAGCGGCGCTCTTTGCGGTACAGGAAATAGATACAAGCCATCAGCCCCAAGGCCAGTTGCAGCGAGGGGTACTCATCGGGAGCCAGGATAACCCAACCCCCCAGCCCACCCAGCAGCGCCGCAGGCCAGAGGGCATCGGCGGTAGAGGGGGTATCCAACCAGCGGCTGACCCAGGGGGGATTTTGGGCAGCAGGGCGAGGCAAACTCAGCTCCGGCTCAGGATGGGCAGCCCGTTGTTCGGCGTAGCGAATGCGATCGGGAACGGCGATTTTGCCCTCTTTGCGCAGGCGCAGGCGCTGCATCAGGATGGCATCGTAGGCTTGCTCCACCCGCTCTTGCTGCTGTTCATCGGCGCCCAAGCTGGCCAGGAGCCGAGCCCGCGCCGATTGAATCTCTTCAAAAGAGGCTTCTTCGCTAATTCCCAACACCTGATACGGACTCATCTCAGCCATAGCGACCAGCCCTGTAACTCTTTATCACCTTAACCCAGCCTGCCCGACCTTCGATCCGGCTACGTGACGGGGATCGACAACGGGGATTGAGTTGCCGCATTCCCCAAGGCTACGGATTTGGAGATGGAGGCAAGCTCCGTTTGTAGACATCGGGCCACATACTCAACCGCAGCGTAGGTGGTGGCTTTGCCAAGGCTAAGGCGAATGGATCCCAGCGCCTCGGCTTCTGAGTGGCCCATGGCCAAAAGGATGCGGCTGGGGATCAGTTGGCCGCTGCTACAGGCGGAGCCGGCGCTAATGGCGATCCCCTGGCGGCTCAGAGCCCTGACCAGCACATTCCCCGGGATCCCTGCGGCGCAGTAGCTGAGGTGGTGGGGCAGGCGCTGCTCCAAACGGACGGGGCCGGTCAGCCGCAAACCGGGCACCTCCGCTAGCAACTGGGCCAAATGCCGTTGCAATTGCCGCAGGCGGGCCGTTTCTTGAGATAGCTCTTGGGCCGCCAAAGCTGCCGCCACTCCCAAGCCGACAATGCCCGGGATCCCTTGGGTGCCAGCCCGCAGCCGCCGTTCTTGCCCACCCCCCCGCAGCAGCGGTCGCAGCTCCACCCCTGGGCGCACGTACAGCGCCCCCACCCCCTGGGGCCCGTAGAGTTTATGCCCGGAAAGGGAGAGCAGATCCACCGGCAGTTGCGCCAGATCCAGCGGGATCCGCCCCACCGTCTGCACAGCGTCGGTGTGGAAGAGCACCCCCGCCTGGCGACAGATCTGACCCAGCTCTGCAATGGGCTGCAGGGATCCCACCTCATTTTGGCCGTGGACGATGGAGACCAAAACGGTATTGGGTTGCAGCGCCTGGATCAAAGTCTGGGGATCCACCTGGCCGGCGGCGTTCACCAGCAGACGGGTGACCTGCCAGCCTTGGGACTGCAACTGGCGGGCAGCATTCTCCACCGAGGCGTGCTCGACGCTGGAGATGATGAGATGTTGGGGAGTAGAGTAGCGCTGGGCCACCCCAAACAGGGCCAGGTTGTTGGACTCCGTCCCGCCTGAGGTAAACAGCAGCGCCTCCGGCTCACAGTTAAGCAGCTCGGCCACCTGCTGCCGCGCCCGCTCCATGGCCATGGCGGCCCGTTCTCCCCACCCGTGCAAGCTGGAGGGGTTGCCCCAGCTTTCCTGCATCGCCATCTGCATGGCCTCGATCACCTCAGGCCGAGGCGGAGTGGTGGCGCTGTGGTCAAAGTAGAGGGCAGGATCCAAACGCAACATGCCAGCTCGACCAGCCGGGGCTCCGTGTTCCTATCTTAAGATCCTTGGCCAGTGTTGCCCAACGCTGGCAGCAGCTTCCCCTTGTTGAGGCCAAACCCGCTGGAGGCAAATTGAGCCTGCCTACTTGAAAAGACTAGTACGCTGGCGGTGCATCACCACCGATTCCACCAAGCCAATGGCCAGAAAATTGGTCAGTAGAGCCGAGCGGCCATAACTTAGAAAAGGCAAAGGCAAGCCGGTAATCGGGGCCAGGCCGATGGTCATGCTGATGTTCACCACCGCCTGAAAGAGGATCATCGCCAGCACCCCAATGGCAATCAGGGATCCAAAATTGTCCTTGGCCCCTTGGGCAATCCAGATCAGCCGCGCACACAGGATCCAAAACAGGATCAGCACCGTCAGGGTGCCGATAAAACCCATCTCTTCCCCAATGGCCGAGAAAATAAAATCCGTGTGCTGTTCGGGGATGAAGTCCAGCTGGGTTTGGGTGCCCTGCTGGATACCGCGGCCCCAGAGGCCGCCGGCTCCGATGGCAATGCGGGATTGAATGAGGTGATAGCCGGCTCCCCAGGGCTCTTGCATGGGATCGATAAAAATCTCCAGCCGCCGCCGCTGATAGGGCTTGAGAAGGTGCCAAGCTAGCTGACCCAACTGTCCCGAGAGCAGGTTGATTACCCCAAAAGTTACGGCCCCCGTCCACTGCCAGGGGAGACGCCAAGCAGCCAACCCCGCCATTCCCAGACACCAGAGCAGCCAAACCCAAAGCATCCAGCTCAGCTCTGGGCGAGTGTGTAAGCCATAGAGAATGGCTCCCACCCCCGGCGACAGGAGCAAGAGGATCCAACTGCCCTTGGCTCCGGCCCAGTAGAGCATGACCAGGACAATCACCACAAACACCAGGGCAGTGCCCAGGTTGGGCTGCAGGAAAATCAAGATCCAGGGAGGAGCAATGACGGCAACGGCCACCCAAATCTGGCTGAAGTACTTGATCGGCCAGTGGTGCAGGAGAGCAGCCAGGGTAACAATTACCCCCAGCTTGGCAAACTCAGAAGGCTGCACCTGAAAGCCAGCGATGGAGAGCCAGCGCTCCGCCCCTCCCCCCGCCGTGCCGAAAAAGAGCACTGCAATTAAACTCGCCAAGGTCAGGAAGTAGGTGAACCAGTGCCAGCGCAAAAGCCGCTCATACGGGATCCGGGCTACCATTCCCAAAAACACCAGGCTGATCCCGGCCATGATCAACTGCTGCAGCCAATAGTGGCTGATGGGACGCTCCCAGACTGCGCTGCGGATGGCAAGAATGCCGATGCCTGTCAAGGCCAGCACCGTGGCCAGCAACATGCCATCGAACTCGCGCCAAGGAGCCAAGATCTGCCGCAGAAGCTTTTTCCACCTAGGCTGAGAAGACACCTTTGGGTCAACGTTGCCCAGCAATAGACCCCATCCTCCAAAGCAAGGCCAGCCTCAGTTTGACATACCCCCTGCCCTACCGACTTGTTTTCTCATCACTCGCGTTGAGTGTCGATTCCTCGTCGATCCATTTTCTGGCGTGTGCGCCTCCTCTGATAGGGCCTCAGTAGTGCTCCGCACCGCTGTCGCGAACAGGTCAGCCCTCCTCAAGTTGATCCTGCTCAGATTGGCTGGACTCAGGATTCTTTCATTCCCAGCTCTGCAGTTGCCCTAGCCAAGCGGAGAGGCGGGATCCCACCTCTTCTCGACGCCCTTCAAGATTGGCTGCCGTCCAAATCAGAAGCAGGCCCAGCAGGATCCCAGTGGCCCAGAACAGCAGCGAATAAGCTGTCACCAGTAGCCATCCCTGCCGCAGGATCCCCAGCCCAAAAGCCAGCGTGCCCACGAAGAGATAAGCTCTTACCCGCAAGGCCAAGCCCAGCAGACCCAAAGCTAAGCCCAGCCCCACCGGCCAAAATCCCGCCCACAGTTGCCCGTGGGTTTCCACCATCACCACCAGCAGCCATGTGCCCAAGGAAACCAGCCGCAGCCAATGTCGCCCCTGTCGCCCGCTGGCTTCCTGTAATCCCGGATCCACCTGAGCCACATAGAGCAGGGATCCCACCAGGGGCAGGGCATAGAACGTCAGGGAAGCCCAATCCTGATGCCAGCCGTAACTCCACAGGATCCAGTTGCTCAAGAACAGGCTGACATAGCCCAGGCGCACTTGGGATCTCCAGATAGCCAGCAGGGCATAGTAGGTTGCCCCCAGCAGCAGATTAAGGGTGTTATTTCCTCCCGCGGTTACCAGAAAAGCGGCCAGGGGCAGCACCAAGGCTGTATTCTGCCAAGGAGCCGCCGGCCAGCCCCACCGTCGCCAGGGCAAGCCATGGTAAACCAGCCCCAGCCCACAGAGCAGGGATCCGGCCCATCGCGCTATGGATAGCTGCGGCAGCCCCAGGAACACACCGCCCAGCAGAACCCCAGCTCCTTGCCATGCACTGAGGTAACCCCAGACCGTTGGCACCCAATTTTGCTCTGTTGGAGATTCTAGAGTTGAGGTTCTCGCCTGTCCGGCGGCATAGGCCACCAGGCCGGATCCCGTCAGCACCCAGAGGAGCTGTCCCCAACGGCTGAGGCGAGGATCGAAAAGGGCAGACCAGAGGACAAGGCTGGCCAGAGCCCAGTTGGCCAAGGCCATCCAGCGCAACCCAGCTCTTTTAAGCTGCAGGGTCGCCGCCAGCCAAGGGGGACAAAAGCCGTAGCCCCAGGCCAAGCTCAGCCCTAACAGAGCGATCAACACCAACCCATTTGCCAGGGATCCCCCAGTTCGCTGGCTGAGGAAGTAAACCCAGCTCTCGTAGGCGGCCACAGACACGCCCCAAGCGCCCAGGAGCCCTTTCCAGTTGGCAGGACGGAGGTCTTCCCGGCCTTGCTCTTGCGCCCGTTGGACCGCCTGTCGACGCCCCAGGCCCAGCAACACGATGGAGAGACCTAAGCTGCCCAAGCCCGTTACCTCACTCCACTGGGCATGGGATCCCAGCCAGCCCAAGCCGGCATAGATCAGCGGCGCTGTCCCCCAGCAACTCAGAGCCTTGACCCGCTGCAGGAGTTGTCCCCCTGAGGACTCCGTCCCACCAGCGCGATCGGGCCGCTCAAAGAGGAGTTTCTCCGGCCCAATCCAAAAGAGGATCCCCAGGCTCAGATTGATGACGGCAAGCAGAGGGGCAACAGGACGGGATCCCTGCACAGCCCACAACACGCCGCTTGCCGCCAGTAGCTCCAAAGCCCAGCCCAGCCCGTACAACAACCCATCCATCTGACCCTTGATCTGGCCAGATGAAAGGGCTTGGGCAATTTCAGGGGCATCCCCTGTCGGAGAGGACTCCGTCCCGCTAGCGCTAGGGGGGAGGGTCGGAGAGGATCCCGTCTCGGCAATGGGAGCAGAGAAGACCGGAGCAACCTCTACCCAAAGTCGGAGACCAATGGCCAGCCAGGTAACCCCAGAGGCCAGCGGTATGGCTGCCGAGAAAGCAGGGGGCGAGGAAGGGGTGAAGAGGGCCGCCGCGGTGGGCAACGTTAGGGAGAGCAAGAGCACCAACCCCAAGGGTATACCCCAGCCATCCAGGGCTGGCCGGTAAGCGGCTTGCAGGCGAGAAGAGAGGTGCCGGATGCCGTAGCGACAGCCGCTCAAGAGCAACAGCAGCGCTGCCAAGACCAGCAGCCATTCCGCTTCCGTAAGTGTCGGCAAGAGCCGGCTGATCCCCACCAGGCCGAACCCTGAGCCGAAGGCCACCGCCAGCAGGGCTTCCCCCTCTGCTCCAGGAGTAGGGGAACTTGGCAAGGGACAAGCCCATAGCCACACCTGGGTAGCTAGCAGCAGCAACCCCAGCCCTAGCCCGAGCAGATCCGGGCCCGGCCTGCCCAAGGTGAGCAACTGCGCCATCACCAGCGAGAGCACGGCCCAAAGACGCAGGGATCCCCGCACTGGGATCCCCTGCCGCCAGGAAAGGGATCCCAATGCCCCTTGCTCTGGGCTCTGCAGCCAGCGGGGCATGAACTCCAGGGGGGGCAGGGCCAATACCTGAGCTGCCGTTAAAGCAAGAGGCACCAGCAGCCACAGCCAGCCCATGGATTGTTCACCAGTCGCAGACGAATCAAGGAACCGTTGCAGCAAAAACGCCAAGTAGCTGGATCCCACCAGCACCAGCCCTATGCCATCTGCACTTCGCTGCCACAGCTCCGCAGGCACTCCCCAAAAAAAGCGCTCTGACCCACCCAGAGCTACCCGCCCTGCCCATTGCAATAGGCCCACCAGCAGCAGAACCACTCCCCAACTGGACAGGCTCAAGTCAGACAAGAGCCAGCGGATCCCGGCCAGCAGCGCCCCCAGCCCGTAGGCATGGGTGAGAAATACCCAGCGGGGATCGAGGAGCTCAGCTCTCTTGGACTTCTGCCGCAGCCACCAGGTCAGGATGCCAGTACTCAAAAGCAAATGCCAGAAGCGAATGGCCGGATGGGGAAGGCTCAAAAGCAGCAGGGATCCGCCCAACCCCAGCACCAAGCACTCTGTCGGTTCTACCAGCCTAGAAAAGCCTGTCTCACCGGCTTCTGGACCGCTCCTCTGCCAGCGGGCCGCCAACCCCAGCCACAGCACCTCGTAGGGCAGCAGCGCCAACCCCAGCAAGCCCCAAGGGGAATCAAGGGGCTGAAACCAGTTGGTTACTGTAGCTACAACCTCTTGCCGCCAGCTTGCTGGCCACACCTGCCAAAAAGCCCAGCAAGTTTCCAGGCCCAGCAAGAACAGCAACGTCAAATGCACCCTAAGGACTTCGTCCCGCTGGGGCGACTGGGTGTGTCGGCGCAAGCGCCCGATTAAGACATGGATCCCCAGCAGGCTAATGCCCGGCAACTGCCAGCCGCTGAAAGGGCTCTCCGCCAAGCCAATGGCAGCCAGCAGCCAGCCCACCACCAACAGCACCCAGCTCCCCTCCCACCAGCGGGAGAGCGTCCCCTCCTGAGCGCCTTCTGCTACGACGTCCGGGGATCCCTGGGGCCATTCCGCTGCTAGCCAACCCAACAGGGCCACCGCCAACCCCAACTGCGGCACTTGGACATGCCCAGACAGCAGCCCCCGTAGGATTAACAGGGATCCGGCAGCCCCGATTAGCCAGATCTTGGAGCCCCGTAATTCCCGAGACCGGCGGCTCCAGGTGTAAATCACGGTGCTGAGGATCCCCAGATACAGGATCCCCAGGACAAAAGCAGGGCGAAGCTCCTGCGGCCCCAAGCTCCAGAAAGCGTGCAAGCCAGAGAGGGCCAAAAAGTTCACCAAGGTTCCGTAAAAGGCATTGGGCTCCACACCGCTGTCGCGAAAGCCGGCACCTGAACCCAGCGAGCGCACCCGACCCTCAGCCGTCAACGGGATCCCCAGCAGCAAGCCCAGCGCCAGGATGCGGATCCCCCAAAGGATCCCCAGCCCATCCAGGGCCCACACGTTCACCGGCACCAGCAGCAGGGCAATAGCCTCCAAGGTTTGACCGGTTAGACGCAGCCCTTCCTGCCGTTGGATCCATCCAGCACCTACCCCAAAAGCCGCCGTATAGGCCAAGAGCACCCCATACTGAGCAGTTGGAGAAAATTGCTCCCAGTGGCTGGCCGCCAGCACCCCCGAGGACACCACCACCAAAAACAGGCCCAGCAGCAACAGCCAAGCCACGCTCAGCTCGGACAGCAAGTTCCGCAGCAAAACAGCCAGCGCCGGGGTAGGGGGGGGCAAGGACTCCGTCCGAGTAGCGCGAGTGGATTGAGGGGCAGCTTGGGGCTCTTCTCCCCCCTCGACCGCAGGTTCCTCAACCCCAGATCCGGCCAGGCGAGCATTTCTTTCTCGCACCATCCCCGGGATCCAAATCAAATCCAGGAGCTGACCGATCCCCAGCAGCCCAAAGGTCAACAGCCAGAGCAAACCCGTCCGCCAGCGGCCCAGATAAAAACGGTGCAGGCCACAGATGCCAAACAAACCCAAAATCCAGAGCACGTAGGCCGAGCCAAGACGAGCCGGGATCTCGTCGCTGGGGGAAACTGCCGCTGACCTTGGTTCCTCCCCCTCTAGCCGATACTGCTCCACCAGCAAGCGAAAGTGCTCTGGAGTCAGCAAGCTCAGCTCCAGCCAGGCCCGCAAACCCTGCAAGACTTGCTGCCGGGATCCCCGAACGGTGAGCTCCAAAAGGACTTGCTCCGAGGAGGGCGAGCGGTCAGATTGCGGCTCCTCTGCTCCTGGAGGCAAGAGGCGATCCTGGGATCCCATGGCCAGATTCCTTGAGCAAAAGGCTTGGGGCTACTGCTACTCTAAGCCTTGCTCTAG
The DNA here is from genome assembly GCF_047462035.1 of Synechococcus sp. R5-15. Lineage (NCBI taxonomy): Bacteria > Bacillati > Cyanobacteriota > Cyanophyceae > Synechococcales > Synechococcaceae > Synechococcus > Synechococcus sp. R5-15. Next base: position 8,271 of record NZ_JANSIK010000047.1, read on the forward strand.
CCGGTTGCCATGCCGTTCTCAAATCCTTCTCCTGCTGCGGCAAAGCGAAAGAGCTACGCACCGCTGACGCGACCGCTAGAGGGCTTCGATTAGCCCTCTAAACCTCAGTCGGGATCCCTGGAATCTCGCTGCTGTTGGTGACGGGGAGTGTCATCATCTGCCCCAGCCGCGAAACGGTGAGCTCCGCCGCCGGAATGGGTTCCGAGACCTGTCCGCCGCTGAACACCATCACTCGGTCGCTGTACTGCAGGATCTCGTCCAAATCCGCCGAGGCAAAAAGAATAGCCGTACCCGCTTGGGTGCGTTCTAGCAATTGCCCCCAGACCCACAGCGCCGACTCAATGTCCAACCCTCGCGTTGGGTGCTCCATCAGCAAAAGACTCAGGGGTGTGGGCAAGAGAGCCAACTGACTGCGCTGTTGGTTGCCCCCCGAGAGTTGCTCCACCCGGCTGTAGGGGTGACCCCGAATGCTGAAGTGTTCGATGGCCGCTTGGGTCTGCTGACGGGCCAGAGCCCAGTTGATCCAGGGATCCTGCTGCTGGAGGGCAAAATGCTCCTGCAAGGTTAAGCCGGGGATCAGCCCTTCCCGCAGCCGATCCGCCGGAGAAAACCCCACCCCACAGCGCAGATAGTCGCCGTAAGGACGGCCTGTCATCTCCTGCCCCCCCAACAGAATCCGGCCACGCCTGGGCGGCAACAACCCTGCACAGGTGAGCAGGAAAGAGCGTTGCCCACTGCCTTCCAAACCGGCCAACCCAATCACTTCCCCCGGCTGCACCGCCAGATCTGGCAAAGCCAAGGCAAACGGCTCATGCCGCACCACCAGGGAGCGCAACTCCAACAGGGGATCCGCCCTCCTTTGCGGAGAATGGGGCCGAGCCGGGGGTGTCAACTCCCGCCCGAACATCCAATCGATCAACCGCTGTTCCAGCAGGGCAATGTCCTCACCTCTAACAGGCAGCTCCCCCACCACCTCCCCCTGCCGCATCACCGTCACCCGATCGCAAAGGCACTCCACATCGGCCAGCTTGTGGGAGACGAAGATCACCGATTTGCCCTGCTCCGCCAACCTTCTCAGAGCCGCGAACAGAAGATCTTTTTGCGCTGCAGAAATGCCCGTCGTTGGCTCATCCAAAATCAAGGTGTTGATCCCCAGGGAAAGCAACCGCAGCATTTCCAGTTGTTGCCGTTCCCCCACCGTCAAGCTGCCGATGGCTCCATCGGGGTTGAGGTTGAAACCAAACTCTTCACAGGCTTTCTCAAGACGTTTCCGGCTTTCTCGCAGCCCCAAACCCAAGCGCCCCCGCTGCCCGGCAATAAAGTTTTCCAGCACCGTCAGAGAAGGAAAATCCAAGGGATCCTGGTGCAACATGCCAATGCCCAGACGAATGGCCGCTGCAGGGCTGTTGATGCGAACCGGTCGCCCATCGATCCAAATCTCCCCCTGATCGCAGCGCAGAAAGCCGCTCAGGATTTTGACCAAGGTACTTTTGCCGGCCCCGTTTTCCCCAAGCAGGCCGTGGATCGTGCCCGCCTCCACCCGCAAGGACACATCGCGGTTCGCCTGTACCGCCCCAAAACGCTTGTGGATGTGCAGCAGCTCGACCTTCATCTTGACTATGGTAACTTGCTCCCCCCAAACTCAAAATCCGGAAGAATACACTTGCTGAGGTTGCAAGCGCCAGTGCTACGATAGCGGCAGCTCGCCGTTAGGCGTTGGCTACGGACGAGTTCAGCATCGATCTGTGGTTCGCCCTGCACCCCTTCTTCGCCCTTCTCCCCTGCCACCCATCTCGGATAGCAACCGCCTCAAAATCTTCTCAGGCAGCGCCAACCCGGCTCTGGCTCAGGAGGTGGCGCGTTACTTGGGCATGGATCTGGGCCCGATGTTGCGCAAGCGCTTTGCCGATGGCGAGCTGTACATCCAAATCCAAGAGTCGATCCGGGGTGCCGATGTCTACTTGGTGCAGCCCACTTGCCGCCCCGTCAACGACCACCTAATGGAACTGCTGGTCATTATTGACGCCTGTCGCCGTGCCTCTGCCCGGCAGATCACCGCCGTCTTGCCTTACTACGGCTACGCTCGTGCCGACCGCAAAACGGCAGGCCGAGAAGCGATCACCGCCAAGCTGGTGGCCAACATGATTACCCAGGCGGGAGCTCACCGCGTGCTGGCTATGGATCTGCACTCGGCCCAGATTCAAGGCTACTTCGACATTCCCCTCGACCACGTCTACGCCCAGCCGGTATTACAGGCTTACCTCAAGGAAAAGGGCTTGCTCGACGAAGACATTGTGGTCGTCTCTCCCGATGTGGGGGGTGTGGCTCGTGCCCGTGCCTTTGCCAAAAAACTCAAGGAAGCCCCTCTGGCAATCATTGACAAGCGCCGCCAAGCCCACAACGATGTGGAAGTCATGAATCTGATTGGGGATGTGCGGGGGAAAACTGCCATCCTTGTGGATGACATGATCGATACCGCAGGCACCATCTCGGAAGGGGCAAAATTGCTGCGCAAGCTGGGAGCCAAAGCGGTTTATGCCTGCGCCATTCATCCTGTTTTTTCTGAGCCGGCCATTCAACGCCTGCGGGGTGGTCTATTTGAAGAGGTGATCGTCACCAACACCATCCCTATCCCTCCAGAGCAGCACTTTCCCGAGTTAACCGTTCTCTCGGTAGCCAATGTGCTGGGGGAAGCGATCTGGCGCATCCATGAAGATAGCTCCGTCAGCAGCATGTTTCACTAAAGTAAGTTTCAAAGTAAGTTTCTCCAGAGTATCGCTAGAGTAGAGTGGGTGCAGAATGGGTGCGCCTGCTCCTTTTCCCTGTGGAGATCAGCCCAACCAGGCACCCCCGATCTGTCGTGATGGACTGGGTTGAGCCAGCTCCTCGGCCAGGTTTTCCCATGTCACCTCCCATTTCTCGCTCGCCAAGATCCGTTGTGCACGGTTTTGCTTTCCCGCGGACTGCTCCCAGGGAAGGGCAGTCCCTTCGAACTGAACCGGATACTGAGTCCGCTTCGGCGCTGTACCCGCTGTTGCAATTGTTGGGTCAACTGTTGAAAGTACCTTTGGTCTATCTAGAACTGGCCCAGCCGGGATCCGATCCCCACTCGCCTTCAAAAGGGATCCTCTACCGGGATCCGCAAGGGATCCCAGCCGGAGAACCTTTCAACCCCGATGTCGGCTCTGAGCAATGGCCTTTTCATGAATCCTTCCTCTTGCAGACTGAGCAGGGGATCCGGTTGGCCGATCTGCACCTGCTTGACTGCCATCCTCGCCAACTGAGTTCCTTTGAACGGGAACAGATTGACCTCGTTGCCCTCAGCCTGAAGCACATTCTTCTCCAAGCCCAGGAGCATCGGCAAACCCTCGAGCAGCTCCAATCCCAACTGCAGGACAGCCGCAGCACTGCTGCCCGCTACCAGCAGATCTTCGAGAACGCCGTCGAAGGCATTTTTCAAACCACCCTAGAGGGCAAATATCTGGTTGCCAACCCGGCCTTGGCCCATATTTTCGGCTACGAATCCCCTGAGGATTTGATGCACAACGTCTCCGATATTGGCACCCAAATCTATAGCGATCCGGAGCAACGAGCCGAATTCATCCAGCGCATGCTGAGAGAAGGTCAAGTTGTGAATTTTGAACACCAAGTCTGCTGCAAAGATGGCAGGCTAATTTGGATTTCTTTAAATGCCCGTACCATCTACAACGACCAAGGGGATCCCCTCTATTTTGAAGGATTTGTTACTGACATCACAGCATCCCGTCAACTGAAAGAACGACAACAACAATTGGAAGAGGCTCGCCGAGAGAGCGAGCATCGTTTTCTGCAACTGGCAGAGAATACGCAACAACTGTTTTGGATCACAACACTCTACAGCAAAGAGCTGATCTACGTCAGCCCAGCCTGCGAAGCCCTTTGGGGCCTTTCCGCCGAAGAGGCTTACGCCAACCCCCGAGCCTGGATGCGCCAAATCCACCCCGACGACCGCTGGTTGTTCCCCACCATCCTCAAAGCCCAATCGGAGGGCAAATCCACCGATGTTGTCTTCCGCATTTATCACACTGATGGCCGCCTGATTTGGCTGCGGGAACGCACCTTTCCCATCGCCGACAAAGAGGGCAAAATCTATCGGGTGGCAGGGATCGTCGAAGACATCACTGAGTCCAAGCAACTGGAAGCCGAACGGCGTCGTATAGAGCAAGCCTGGCAACAAAGCGCCAACCATTTTCGGCAGATTTTTGAGCTGGCCCCCAATGGAATTGCCCTTGTGGACTTGCAGGGGCGATTTATCCAGGTCAACGATGCCTTTGCCCAGATTGTCGGCTACACCCCCGAAGAATTGAAGCATCGGCAACAACTGGACATTCTCCACCCCGAAGATGTCAACCCACTGCTGGAGGCCAATGAGGCTTTGCTGGCAGGGAAGGTCTCTGTCAGCCAGCGCCAGATTCGCTACACCCACCGTTCCGGCCAGGTTGTTCATGTGCTGTTTCAGGCCACCCTGCTCACCGACGAGGAAGGACAGCCCACCCAGTTTCTCAACCAGGTGATCGACATCAGCGCCCGCGTGGAGGCAGAAATTGCCCTCAAAGAAAGTGAAGAACGCTTCCGCCAATCCTTTGAATGGGCCCCCATTGCCAAGGCCATGACCCACGTGGATGGCACCTATTTGCAAATCAACGCCGCTTTTACCGAAACCCTGGGCTACACCTTGGAGGATCTCAAAGGGAAAACCGTCCTCGACATCACCCATCCCGACGACATCGCCACCACTCTGGAAAACAGCAACCGCCTGCTGGCCGGCCAGGTGCATCAGTGCGAACAGGAACAACGCTACATCCACAAGAACGGCCAAATAGTCTATGCCATTCTTCGCATCACCCTGGTGCGCACGGCCCAAGGGGATCCCAGCTACTTTCTAAGCCAGATTTTGGACATTACCGAGCGCAAGCAAGCCGAGGCAGCCCTTCGCCAAAGTGAGCTGAGTTTACGGGGCATCTTCCAGCAGTCAGCCCTGGGCATTTCCATCGTCGATCATCGGGGCCATTACCTAAAAGTGAACCCCGCTCTGGAAGAGATCTTGGGCTATAGCGCTGCCGAACTGACCCACATGAGCTTCTGCGACCTCACCCATCCCGAGGACATTCAGGAAGATTGGCGCCTTTTCCAGGAGGTTTTGAACGGCCAACGGGATCGCTACCACCTGGAAAAACGCTACATCCACCGCAGCGGAAAGGTGGTTTGGTGCCGCCTGGCAGTCTCTGCAGTCCGGGATCCCGAGGGCAAAAACCTCTTCATCATCGGCATTTGCGAAGACATTACCGAAGAAAAACGGGCAAAGCTGCAGATCCAAGCTGCCCTTCAGGAAAAAGAAGTCCTGCTGCGGGAGATTCACCACCGCGTCAAAAACAACCTGCAAATCATCTCCAGCCTGCTGCGGCTCCAAGCTGACCAAATCAAAAGCCGCAAGTACGCCCGCGTTTTTAAGGATGCCGGCAGCCGTATTCAAGCCATGTCTTTGATCCACGAAGGTTTGTACCAATCCAACAATCTGGCCGCTGTGGATCTCAAGCAGTACCTACACAATTTGATCTCCAACCTCTTTCACTCTTACGGGGTAAACCCCGAGAGCATTCGCGCCAACATCCGCGCCGAAGGGATCCGCCTCAACCTGGACGATGCGGTCTTGTGTGGCCTGATCATCAACGAGTTGGTGACCAACAGCCTCAAGTATGCCTTCCCGAAGGGCCGCAGCGGGGAGATAGAGATTCATTTCAGCCAAACCCGCAAATATACTCAGTTGCGAGTCTCCGACAATGGCATTGGCTTGCCCCCGAACTTTGACTTCAAGGAAACTCAATCTCTGGGTTTACAACTGGTTGCAACCCTCACCGATCAGCTACAGGGCAAGATACAATTGAGGAGCAAACCGGGTACCACCTTCATCATTACCTTTCTGAGGAGCGAGCCTTGAAGAGAGTTCCACCCCTTGTCAAAGGCAGTATCCTGGTCGTCGAGGACGAGAAGATCATCGCCAAGGACATTGCCAACGTTCTGAAAAAATTCGGCTACGCTGTGCCCGCCATTGCTTCTTCCGGGGAAGAAGCGATCCGAAGGCTGGAAGAGATGCCGGTGGACTTGGTCTTGATGGATATCGTCCTAAAAGGCGATATCGATGGTATAGAAGCCGCCAAGCGGATTACCGAGCGCTTCAACATTCCGGTGGTGCATCTGACGGCCTACGCCGATGAGGACACGCTCTCCCGCGTCAAAGAGACCCGACCCTTTGGCTACATCATCAAGCCTTTCAAAGAGCGGGAACTCTACACCACCATTGAAATTGCCCTGCACAACCACCGCCAGAGCCTTGAGAACCGCAAGCTGGAAGAGAAAAGAATCGAGGAGCTGCGGCAAAAACTGCAGCAGTTGCAGCAGTTCACGGACGTGAAGGGCACTCTGTTCAAGAAATTCTTGCAGGATCTGAGCGAGCCCCTCTCGAACCTCAGCTTTGCCTTGGGTCTGCTCAAGGATGCCGAGTCGGAGCAGAAGCGGGAGCACTATCTGCAGGTGCTGGAGGATGAGTTTCGCCGTGAGCTGGAGCTGATCCACCAAACCTCTAACCTGGAAAATCTTTTAAACCTGGAAAATGTCGGCCTGTTGAGCCAGTTCAGCCTGCTGCGTCCCCAGGAGCCCAGCCGTAGTCACCGGTTGGAGGAGGAAGCGCCCACCCCTGCAGCCACGGCCCCCCAAGAGTCGGCAGGCTCTGCCCCCACACCCAGCCCCACCGCCGTTACGGCGCCACGGGCACCGCTGCGCCCCCTCAACCAGACTCAGTTGGCGGAACGTTTGGGGGTGGTGGTTTCCGCCATTACCTATTGGAAATTCAAAACCGGGTTTCCGGAGTGGAGCCGCAGCCGGGATCCCGAGGGCATTTCTTGGCGCTATTCCCCCGATTCCAAGCGCTTTTCACCCGTGCCCTAGCTAGCGTTGCACCACTTCCACCCGCACAGGCGCCAGCCCTGAGCGCACCATCCCCAACACCTCTGCCGCCCGCAGGGAAAGGTCGATGATCCGACCGGGAATAAAAGGGCCGCGATCGTTGATGCGCACCACGGCCTGGCGGCCATTTTTCAGGTTGGTCACCCGTACCTCGGTGCCAAAGGGCAGGGTGGGGTGGGCAGCCGTCATCTCATGGCGGGTTGGGTGCAGGTCATACCAAGAAGCAATGCCCTCTTGCACAGGCCCAACCACGCGGACAGGGGCGGGTTCCTGTTGAGGGGCTGTTTTCGGCTTGGAACCTGCAACAGCGGCTTTGGCGGTCAGAGCAGCCGGCTGGGGCAGGGCCGGAGCTGCAATGGGCGGGGCATCGAGCAGCAGACGGCGCAGACGATTGGCGGCCAAAACAGCCACATCCACCGGGCGCTGGTTGTCGATCAACAGCACTCCATCGTCGATGCGCAGCAATTCCTTGTTGTTGACCTGAATGGTGTAGAGAGGAACACCCAAGCCTTGTTCGGCCAATTCCAAACCTGCCCAACCTAAGGTGATGGTGGTGTCTTTCAGGGATCCCTGGGCCATTTGGTTGAGCTGGGCCACAAGGGTGCTGGCCCGCATCAGCGGTGGTTCTAGCCCAGGGTGCTCGACAAAACTGACAATGGGCAGATCCCGCACATAGACAGTAACCACCTGTTGCCCGTCCATCTGATAGTCGTAGAGGGTGGAGATGGGCTGGTTGGTGTGCTGCTGTTGTTCGCCGATCTTGAGAATGGGTTCTTCTGCTCGACGGGGCAGGATCGCCTGGCGAGATCGGTTCAAGGGATGATCCAAGTTCAGGGTACCCAGTTTGGCAGGGGCAAGACCTTTGTGGTCGGAGATAGAGGTTTGGGGAATTCTCGGCAGCGTTCTGACTGGGGCTGCGGCAGCAGGGAGGGGTTGGGAAGGGGTGGCCGGGGGGGGCAATTTGGATGCAGGTGACAGCTCCGCTGCTCGGGTGCTCAGGGATCCGGTTCGCGTCGAGGCTTGTGCTCGCGAAGTCAAGCCGCCCAACATGCCTACCGGCAAGCCCAAAGCCGTGACACAGAGACAGCTGACCAAGCCCATTTTGCGGGCGGGATCCAGTCCCTGTCCAAGCTGTTTCCAATTTCGCATGAGGCCGCGCTCCTCTCCAATCTCGTACAACTTCCAGTGCGACGGTTAAAACAGAAGTTAATGTACCATAGGTTTCTGAGTTGACCCGTTTGTACGGTCGGACACAGGAGCTCAAGTCTTGATAGCATAAGGGGTTTTGGCATTTTGGACTACCGCTCAGCAGGGGTTGACATCGATCTGGGCCAGGCCTTTGTCAGGGGGATCCGCGAGCGCGTTGAACGGATTCAAATTCCGTCCTCAGGTTCTTCAGGAACCTTGGGCGGCATCGGCGGCTTTGCCGGTCTGTTTGAGCTGCCGACGGGGTATCAAGCGCCGGTGTTGGTGGCGGGCACCGATGGGGTGGGGACAAAGCTGGACATTGCCCAGCAGTGGGGTCAGCACCGGGGGGTAGGTGTTGATCTGGTGGCGATGTGCGTCAACGACGTGCTGACGGTGGGGGCCCGGCCGCTGTTTTTCTTGGACTATGTGGCCACCGGCAAACTGGAGCCGGAAGCCCTGTTGCAGGTGATCGACGGCATCTTGGCGGGCTGCCAGGAGGCGGGCTGCCAACTGCTGGGGGGGGAAACGGCGGAGATGCCGGGGTTCTATCCCCCTGGGAAATACGACCTGGCCGGGTTTTGTGTCGGAATTGTGGAGAAGGCGGCCATTCTGGATGGGTCGCGGGTACAGCTTGGGGATCGGCTGTTGGCTTTGCCCAGCAGCGGCCTGCACAGCAACGGCTACAGCTTGGTGCGGCGGATTGTGGCCGACCGGGGTTGGCGCTGGGATCACCGGCCTCCCGGCTGGGATCGGCCTTTGGCGGAAGTATTCCTCACCCCCACCCGCATCTACGTGCAGGCGGTGCAGCGGCTGCAGGCAGCAGGGATCGCCATCCACGGCATGGCCCACATCACTGGCGGCGGGATCCCGGAAAACTTGCCCCGCTGTTTGGCCCCCAACCAGGCGGCGCGGCTGCAGCCCCATAGCTGGCCCATCCCACAGGAGTTTCTCTGGCTCCAAGAACAGGGCCAGGTGGAGACCTTGGAGATGTTCCGCACCTTCAACCTGGGGGTGGGCTATGTGCTGGTGATCCCCCCTGAGGCGGAAAATCAGGTGAGATCCCTGCTCCCCGAAGCCTTCCCCATTGGGGAGGTGGTGGCGGCCTGTCCAGGGGAAAGCCGCGTTCTGGGACTGGAACAGTGGGGATCCCTCACAAGCCCTGCCGACTAGCCAACCGATGGATCCCCACCAAAAGGGGGAAAGGGATCCCAGTTCCCTCGACTCATCCTCGCCGTCGCTATGCTAAGTTGGCATGTGGCCTCAGCGCTGTTGCCCGCCTTCTTGCCCGAGCCTGCTTCCCGACATTTGTCCTCTTTGGGAATAGGGGTAACTCGGCCTTGGACCGTTTGCTAATCGCTGCTGACCCTCTAGGTTAGGAGTTGCTGATGACAGGTTTACCCACTGCTCGTGCAACCGCGGGTGCCATCGAAGTTGAGCATCTGAGCAAAACCTACGGCAGCTTCACTGCCATCCGCGATGTTTCCTTCCAGGTGAACGCCGGCGAGATCATGGGTTTTTTGGGGCCGAATGGGGCTGGCAAGACCACTTCCATGCGCATTTTGGCGGGGTATCTGCCTGCCAGCGAGGGGACGGCGCGGGTGGCCGGGTTTGATGTTCACGAAAACTCGATGGCGGTGCGGCAGCGCATTGGCTATCTGCCGGAAAACCCGCCCCTCTACATGGAGATGACGGTGGAGGCGTATCTGCACTTTGTGGCGCAGATCAAGCGGGTCAGCCCCGGCGACCGATCCAGGCGGGTGGACGAGGTGATCCGGCGCTGCAGCCTAGAAGAAAAGCGCCACACCCTCATCCGCAAGCTCTCCAAGGGGTTTAAGCAGCGGGTGGGCATCGCCCAAGCTCTGGTTCACGACCCGCCGGTGATCATCCTGGATGAGCCCACCATTGGGCTGGATCCCAAGCAGATTATCGAGGTGCGCAAGCTCATCAAGAGCCTGGCGGGGGAGCACACCATCATCCTCTCCACCCACATCCTGCCCGAGGTGAGCATGACCTGCGACCGAGTGGTGATCATCAACCGCGGCCAGGTGGCGGCCATTGGCACGCCTGCCGAGCTGACAGCCCAGCTCCAGGATCGGCAGCAGGCAAAGCTGGTGGTGGGGGCAACCGAGGCAATGGCCATCCGGACGGCCCTGCAGCCTTTGCCCCAAGTGGAGGTGGTGAGCCTACAGCCCTTGGCGGCGGATCTCTCCCGCTGGCAGGTGCAGCTCAAGAGCAACGCTGCCGCGGACGGCTGGATCCCGGAGGTGGCCAGGGTGCTGGTGCAGGCAGGGATCGACCTCTACGAGATAGGCCGCCCGCAGGCTTCTTTGGAAGAGATTTTCCTGCAGCTCACTACGCAAGAGGGATCCGAGGGCCTACTGGAGGAAGCGGCATGAACGGAGCAATTGCCATTTTTCGTAAGGAATTGCGCGGCTACTTCACCTCGCCCATCGCCTATGTGGTGGCCGCGGTGTTTTGGGGACTGGCGGGGTTTTTCTTCTTTAATATTCTGGTGCGGGTGATCAGCTTTTCTCAGCAGGTGGATCTTTTCGCCCAGTTCGGCCAGGAGAACCCTTTTGACGCCGCCACCATCCTGTCGCAGCAGTTTCTCAACCTCTTGGGCACCCTCTCCTTATTTCTATTGCCCATCTTCACCATGAGCTCCTATGCCGAGGAGCGGCGGCGAGGCACGATGGAGCTGCTGGCTACTTCTCCCATCACCAACTTGGAGGTGGCCCTGGGCAAATGGTTGGCGGTCTGGGTGTTTTTCATCACGCTGCTGCTGCCGCCGCTGGTCTACCATGTGCTGGTGCTGAGCAGCGCCAACCCGGCAGTGGACTACCGCCTGACCCTGATGGGTTATGTGGGCCTAACCCTGCTGGCGGGTAGCGTTATGGCCTTGGGGTTGTTTATCTCTTCTCTGACAGACAGCACCCTCATCGCAGCAGTGGCCACCTTTGGCTTGATTTTGTTGCTCTGGGTGATCGACGCGGCAGCCGGCCAGGAGGAAAACTGGATTGCTGCAACGCTGCGGCATGTATCTTTGCTGCAGCAATACAGCAACTGGGTGCAAGGGATCCTCAGCAGCAGCAGCCTCATTCTTTTCTTGAGCATCATCGTCCTGGGGCTGTTTGCCACGGTGCAATCGGTGGAAAGCCTGCGCTGGCAACAGAGCTGAGGTCAGATGGGAGGAGTGCGGTGTTCGCGGCAGCGGTGCGGAGCATTATGAAGGACTGGCGCGCGTTAAAGGACTGGACAGGGATCCTGGGCATTGGCGTCATCGCCATTGGCCTGGTGGTGGGATCCGCCTTTACCGGTTGGACGGCTGTGCCCCTGAGCATGCTGGCAACAGGTTTGGCCCTGCTGGTGGCTTGGGGCATCACCCACCGGCAGGAGGTGGGGGTCTTCCTCGGTTTGCGTTCCACCCAGACCAACGCCAACATCCTGGTGGCGGCGGCGGCGATGGCCGTCATTCTGGTGCTGGTGAATGTGGTGGCGGTGCGCTACGACCTGCGGCTGGATCTCACTGAGGAGGGTCTGTTTACCCTCTCGCCCCAAACCCGGCAATTGGTGCAGGGATTGGCGCAACCGGTCAAAGTTTGGGTGGTCACCACGGCGCCGGATCCCAACTTGCGGGAACAACTGGAGCGCTATCGCCGCCTCAACCCCAACCGCTTCCAGTTTGAGTTTGTGGATCCCAACCGGGATCCCCTGACCATTCAGCGGCTGCAGGTGACCCAGAACAACACCCTGGTGGTGGAGGCCGGAGAAAGCCGGCAACAACTGCCTCAGCCCCCTGCCCCTGACCTGGAGAGCAGACTGACCCCTGTCTTGTCCAAAGTGGTCAACCGAGGGGAGTTAGTGGCCTATTTCGTGCAAGGGCATGGGGAAGTGGGGCTGCAAGCGAGGGAAGGCGCCCCAACTCTGGCTCAGGCGGCGGCAGCCCTGGGCCAGGAAGGCTATCGGGTAGAGCCCCTCAACTTGGTGCAAGAGGGGATCCCAGAGGATGCGAATGTCCTGGTGCTGGCGGGGCCACAGCGGGCTTTGTTCCCCGGCGAGGTGGAGAAACTGCAGGATTATCTGGCGAAAGGCGGACGGCTGCTGTTGTTGATTGGGCCGCGGGTGGATGCCGGCCTGGATCCCTTGCTGGAAGAGTGGGGCGTGGTCTTGGGGGATGACATCATCCTGGAGGCGAGCAGCATCAGCCAGCTTCTGGGGACAGGGCCGGCGGTTGCCCTGGTTACTACCTACGGGGATCACCCCATTACCGCCCCCTTGGCCGCCCAGCGGCTGATGACCCTCTTTCCCTTAGCTCGTTCGGTAGAAACCCAAGCTCGGGAAGGGATCCAAGCCACGCCCTTGCTGCGCACCGGCCCGCAAAGTTGGGGGGAGACCAGTCCTGAGCTGGAACGTGGCCCCTTGCAATTCGATCCGGATCAGGACAAGCCCGGCCCCCTCACCTTGGGTGTTGCTTTAACCCGCCGTTTGGACGCCGACCAGGCCGACACAGGATCCCCGCAGGAGGCCCGCCTGGTGGTGATCGGCAATGTCAACTTTGCCCTCAACGGCAACTTGCGGCAGCAGGGCAACCGGGATCTCTTCTTGAACACCCTCAACTGGCTGACTGAGCAAACGGAGCAGATCTCCATCCGCCCCAAATCCATCACGGATCGCCGTCTCACCCTGACCGGTCAAAACTTCCGCTGGCTGGTGCTGGGATCAACGGTCCTTTTGCCCTTGGCGGCCCTGGGTTCCGGAGCTGCCCTGTGGTGGCAAAGACGGTAGGAGGAGAGTCCAGTATGTTCAAGCGAACCACCTGGGTTCTTTTGGGTTTGGCGGTGGCCTGTCTGCTGGGCTACTTCCTCTTGGACAACATCCAGCAACTGCGTCAGGAGCAACAGGCGGAGCGAGCGCGGCTGTTCCATCTTGCCACCGATACCATTGCCCGCATTGAAATCCGCCAACAGAAAGAGGGGGAACCCGTTCGCGGCAGCGGTGCGGAGTACTTGGAAATCCTTTTGGAGCGCACTCCGGAAGAAGAGGGATCCCGCTGGCGGATTGTCAGTCCCATTCAGTCAGCGGCGCTGGACTTCCCCATTGAGCAGTTGCTCAATACCTTCTCCCGCCTCACCCCCCAAATCACTCTGGAGGGGGTCACTGACCTGGCCGCTTTTGGCCTGGATCAGCCGCGACACCAAATCGCCCTTTTCCCCAAAGAAGGGGATCCCTACCGCCTAGCCATCGGCAACGACAACTTCGATGGCTCCGGCTTCTACGCCCAGCCCGAAGGGGGACAGGTGGTGCTTCTAAGCAGTGCCCAGAAGGGATCCCTGTTGCCCTCCCTACTGGCTTTGCGGGACAAAACCTTGCTTCGGTTTGACACTGCCGAGGTGAAGGCCCTGCAAGTGCAGTTGGCAGAGGCGGAGCCGGAAGTTGTTCGCCTGCAGCGGCAAGACAATACTTGGCAGATTGTCGAGCCCAGAGAGCTGCCTGCCGATGAGATCAACGTCAACCGCTTGCTCAATACTCTGGCCCGCCTGCAGGCCGTGGAGTTCCCCGCCGAGACCCAGACGGATCTAGCCCCCTATGGCTTGGAGCAGCCTTCCGCCCGGCTGACGGTAGAGCTGGAGGAGGGCAAAACCCTGAAGGTCGCTTTGGGATCGGAGAAAGATGGCCAGGTGTACGTCATCACCTCTGAGCACCCGGCAGTAGCCACCTTGCTCACCTCCACCGCCGATATTCTCCGCTCCGACTTGGAAGAGCTGCGGGATCACCGCATTGCCCGCCTCAACGCCAACCAAGTGGGCCAAGTCACCTTAGAATCCCAAGGGGAAAAGGTCACCCTCACCCCTCGGCCTTCAGAGAAGGGATCCTTGGAGCTGCGCTGGGAAAACCCGGAGCGACCGGGCCAGCCTGTGGATCTCGGCTCTCTGTTCTCCAGCCTGAATGCTGCCCGCGCCAAGGAGTTTGTGGAACAGGCCGACGCGGAAGCCCAAAGGGTGTTGTCTGAGCCCGACCTACGGCTGACCTTTGAGCCCAAGCCTGACGCCGAGCAGGATCCCTTGGCCCTGAGCTTGGCCTCCTCTGGCTTGCGGGCCTATGTGCAAAGCAGCCGCCAGCCGGACATTGCCGTGATCGAGCTGAGCACCTTCAACAGCCTGGAAACCGAAGTGAATCGCCTCTTGGAGGGCCAGCCGGAGAGCAAGGACTCCGCCCCACTCACGCAACCGCCTTCCACCCCCTCGCCCCCGAGTTCCTAGAGCCTTAGCCAGCAGAGGTAGCTGTCTTCTCCTCCGCGGTTTGGGTTGCTTTTTTCAGGGCTTCCCCTTGTATCGTCAGCACCGAGCAGGGGGCGCGGTGCAGCACGTAGTTGCTGACGCTGCCCAGAAACAGCTCGCTCAGGCCGGAGTGGCCGCGGCGGCCCACCACCACCAAGTCCGCATCCCAAGAGCGGGCCAGATCGCAGATGACCCGACCGGGGTTGCCGTAGTTGAGGCTGTACTCAGCACGGATCCCGTGCTCAGCCGCTTTCTCCACCAGCGAGCGCAGGTAGTCGATCTGGTTTTGCTCGAAGATGGCGCATTGCTCCCGGTAGGACTGCCACAGCTCGGCGCTGATGGCGGAGCTATAGTCCACCCCCAGGATCATCGGCGGCTCTGGGGCGCCCGGCTCTTCCTGAGACAGAACATGGAGAATCATCATCTGGGCCTGCATGGCCTTGGCCACTTGGACGGCCTTTTGAAATACTCCCTGGCTCAGCTCCGACCGATCCAATGCCACCAAAATCCTGCTGAACATATCGGCTTCCTCCAGATGGCTGACAGCGGGGCACAAGGCAGAAGCAGCGTGACTTCGGGGTTGACCTCTGACCCCTTTTCCCTCGACTCCAAGCTCCCCTCTGCTCTGCCCCACCTATCTGTGTTGTAGAAGATTTGGGCGAGAAAACCCCAGATATCTTGAACGAACTAGGCAGATTGGCAACGAAAGTTCAGAGATCTTGACACCGGTCAGAAGGCATCGCCTTGGGCTGCCCACTCCAACACCGCCTGCAGCGCCTCGGCCTGCTCTTGCCAGACTTGATCGAGGGGAGTGCCCCGCAGGATTTCCAGCGTTAGGGTTGGGATCCGCCGTTCCTGCCCTGCCCAAGTGCCCAGAGAACCAGGGGTAGGGTAGCCAATGTCGGCGGTAATGGGCAAGCCGTTGCAAGCGGCCATCACCTGGGCCAGCTCAAGGGCAGGGCCGTTGTAGTTCACACAGGGGTGTGCCTGACAGGAGTGGGCAGAAAGGATAAATTGGGGCCGCATCTGGGCCAAGCCCCCCAACAACGCCTGCGTCTCGGGCTCGGAGCCTGGGGCTGCTCCGGGCGGATAGCGAGCTTCCAAAGAGGCCGGGATCCAATCTTGGGTAGGCAGATTGCGGTTGAGATCCACACCGTTGGCATTGAGACGTTGCCCCAGGGCACAGCCATCCGGGTTCAAGCGAGGGATTGCCCATAGGGTCGCTTTCCCGGCCAGGGATCCCCATCTCCCCGAGGCCACATAGCGCTCGATCAGAGTGTATCCTTCCACCTCGTCCCCGTGTACTCCGCCGATCAGCAGCAAGGAGCGGATCCCTTGGGTGAGCTGCCAAAGGTGAATGGGACGCCCCTGCACCGAGTAGCCGATGACCCGCAGGGATCTCAAAGGTTCACCCGCAGCAAGTTCCTGAGACATGGGGGATCCCGGCAAGTCTCGCAACCGTTAGAACGGGAGATCGTCCGGCTCCGGTGGGGAAACCACATCCCCCTCAGAGGATTCCACAATCGCCGGTTCGCCCATCCCCGTCAGGGAGAGAACGCGAGCGGATCCCAGCTGATGGACACGGCGCGCGGTGATCTCGGCCAGCTTTTCTTTGCGCCCATCTCGCTCCACCACATTCATGTGCAGTTGGCCTTCCACTGTGATTTGGTCGCCCACATGGCAGGTGTCCACCACCCTTTTGGCCAGTTCTCCAAAAGAGGAAACGCGCACCCGGTAGGGCGGCTCATCCGGGCGCAAGCTGGGAAAGCCAATCACCAAGGACGCAACAGCTAAGTTATCAGGGGTGTAGCGCAGCTCTGGCTCAGACAGAACCTCGCCCATCAACACAATCGAGTTCATAACGGAGCCATCCAGGGATAAGGGGCAGCTCAGCGCACTTCCATCATGCCCGCAGGCCAGGATGCCGTCAAACCTAGCCGACGCGGAGAGTCATGTGGCGCAGCACACTCTCGTTGATGCGCAGGTTTTTCTCCCAGGCAGCCACCGCATTGGGTTCGGCTTCGTAGTTGAACTGGATGTACAGACCCTCCTTGAACTTTTTCATCTCAAACCCGGCAAAGCGGCGCTTGCCCCTATTGGTAATCTCCACGTGGGTTACTCCGTTCTCTCGCAGGATTGCCTCCTGACTGCTGAGCAGTTGTTCGAGGGGTTCATCTGACAGATCAGGACGCACAATCAGCATCGTTTCGTAAGCGCGGGGCATGGAAGCAAGTTCTCCTTAGAATCCAGTGGTAGAGACGCAGTGGACTATACTAGCTTTTCTTTCCCACAACCGAAAAGGCTGCCGTCCAATTCCCATACCCTGGCCGCAGCAGCCAATGCAGGTGAGGCTGCTCACAAGAGGGGATCCATTGTCCGATACAATAGGGATTGCTTCATTGGCCGCTGGTTGGCCCGGCCAAGACACGCTGAATCGAGAGTTGGGATTCCAAGCATGAGCGCAGACGAAGTTTATAGCCGTGTTCGCAAGATCGTGTCCGATCAACTGGGCGTGGAAGATGACAAAGTGACCCCAGAAGCCAATTTCCAGAACGACCTGGGGGCCGACAGCCTTGATACGGTGGAGCTGGTCATGGCTTTTGAAGAGGAATTCGACCTGGAGATCCCCGATGAAGATGCAGAAAGGATCGCCACCGTGCAAGACGCTGTCAACTACATCCTCTCGAAGAAAGCTGCCTAATCTGCCTCCATACCCCTGGGCTAACACCGGACGATGGCTACTCTGGATCCCGCCACTGCTCTCAGGCCAACCCGCCGCGTTGTGATTACGGGGCTGGGCGCGGTCACCCCCATCGGCAACTCTCCTGCCGAGTTTTGGCAGAGCCTGCTGGCAGGGCGCTGCGGCATTGGGCCGATTACCCATTTTGATGCCTCCCGCCACGATTGCCGTATTGCCGGAGAGGTGAAGGGATTTGATCCCCTCGACTACTTGGATCGCAAGGATGTCAAGCGCACCGACCGCTTTGTGCACCTGGCGATGGCGGCCACCCGGCAAGCCTTGGAGGACGCTGACTTTCGCATCACCGCTCTCAACGCTGAGCAAGTGGGGGTGATCTTGGGCACCGGCATCGGCGGCATCCGCGTCTTGGAAGAGCAGCAGACCATCTATCTGCAGAAAGGGCCGGATCGCTGTAGCCCCTTCATGGTGCCCATGATGATCGCCAATATGGCTGCGGGTCACCTGGCCATTCATTTTGGCGCCAAAGGCCCCAATTCCTGCACAGTTACGGCCTGTGCCTCTGGCTCCAACGCCATTGGCGATGCCTTTCGGCTCATCCAGAGGGGAGAGGTGCAAGTGGCGATTACAGGTGGCACGGAAGCGGCGGTCACCCCTTTGTCCATGGCGGGGTTCAGTGCCATGAAGGCCCTTTCCACCCGCAACGACACCCCGGAGCAAGCCTGTAGGCCCTTTGATCGGGATCGGGATGGCTTTGTCATGGGGGAAGGAGCAGGGATCCTGGTGCTGGAGGAGTTGGAGCACGCCCGCGCCCGCGGGGCCAAGATCTATGCGGAGATAGTCGGCTATGGCCTCACCTGCGATGCCCACCACATGACCAACCCTGCCCCCGGCGGCGAGGGAGCGGCCCGGGCGATGCGGCTGGCCCTCAAGGATGCCGGGCTTCAGCCTGGGGATGTGCAACACATCAATGCCCATGCCACCAGCACCCCTGTAGGGGATATCGCCGAGGTCCAGGCCATCAAGTCGGTCTTTGGCGAGCATGCCCCCCGTTTGGCCATCAGCGCCACCAAGTCCATGACCGGCCACCTGTTGGGGGGAGCGGGCGGCATTGCCACGGTGGCCACAGCTTTGGCCATCCACCACGGCTGGGTTCCTCCCACCCTCAACTTGGACAACCCCGATCCCGAGTGCGAAGGGCTGGATTTTGTCCCCCACAAGGGGCGGCAGATGGCTGTTGAGGCCGCTTTGGTGAATGCCTTTGGGTTTGGTGGGCACAACGTCACGCTGGCCTTGCGCCGCTACTCTCCCGCTTGAAGGGCTTGGCCTATGTCTTCTCCCGAAAGTTCACTGCCCTCAGTTCGCCAACAAGCCTTGGCCGCTTTGACGGCGGAGCTGGCGCAGCAGGGTCACCCGCCCGAATATGCTCAGCACATGGCGGCGGCGGTTATTTTTCAAGCGGATTTGGATCTGTGTGCAGCTCAATTGGCACGGGTGCTCAGTTGGCTGAAGCAAAACCATCCTCAGCTCTATCCAGAGGCAGTGCAATTGGTGGACACCACTCGGGAAGAGTTCGAGCGTCGCGTCCAAAATGGATAGACAAGCCATCTGCTTTGATGCAGTTGGGTTGCGGTCGTTAGCAGAGGGTGATGTCCCCCCTATGGGACTGCAAGGGGTGATCTTGAGCTGGAGTGGAGTGGTGGCCGATGACGAGAACTTGCACCTACAGGCCATCAACCAACTGCTGGTGGAAGAGAACCTGCGCCCCTGGAACCTGTGCTGGCCGAAGTCGGGATCCCCTGGGCAGCGGGAGCTCTATCGGCTGCAATACCTGGGCCGACCGGATCGAGAGCGCCTGCCGGCTCTGTGGGGGGAGCAGGGGCGGGTGCTCAACCCCAAGCAGCTGGAAGAGCTGCTGAAACGCAAGGCCCTATACTACCAGCAAGCTTTGCAGGGGCAAAGGGAGCTGCCTCTCATTCCCGGCCTGAGGGAAACTTTGGAGACGCTGGAGCGGCTGCAACTGAAGGTCGGCCTGCTGTGCGGCCAATCGGCAGCCGAGGTGACCGCTTTTCTGGAGCGTTTCCAGTCCTGTTGCCCGGCCCTGATACAGTTGACCGATGTGGGCTCCTATCGAGTGACGGGGGATGATGCAGGCCCAATATTTTCCCCAGGACACTTGCACCGCCTGCTTTTGCAGCGGATGGAATTGCCTGCCCAGGCGTGTTTGAGCATTGAAGCCACCTACTCCGGCATTCAGGCAGCCCGTTCGGCAGGGATCCCGGTGCTGGCTCTGGCCACCTTCTTTCCTCTGCACATGCTGCAGCGGCGGGCCAATTGGGTGGTGGACGGCTACCATCAGGTGGAATGGGATCGCATCCGGAACTGGTTTGCCGGCGGGCAAGACCGTCCTTCGACCCCAGTTGAAGGAGAGGCGGAGGCCGGTTCCTTCAAGGGATCCCAGGGAGGTCAGCCCCAGCCCTAGGGCAGGATCAGCATGCCATCCCCAAAGGAATAGAAGCGATACCCCTGGTCGACGGCCTCTCGGTAGAGATCCAGCAGCCTTTGCCGCCCGATCAGCGCAGCCACCAGCATCATCAGGCTGGAGCGGGGCAGATGAAAATTGGTGACCAGTCCTTGAATCACCCGCCAGGAGTAGCCGGGGTAGATGAATAGATCGCTTTTCCCCTGCCAAGGCTGCAAGGTGCCAGAGGCTGCCGCGGTTTCCAAAGAGCGCACCACAGTCGTTCCCACCGCGATCACCCGCCCCCCTCGGGCTTGGGCTTTTTGGATGGCTGCCACCGTTTCTGCCGGCACCTTGAGCCACTCGCTGTGGAGACGATGCTCGGTTACCCGCTCCGCTTCCACCGGTCGGAAGGTACCCAGGCCGATGTTCAGGGTGATGTAGGCCGTTTGGATCCCTTTTTGGGCCAGCCGCTCCAGCAGCTCCTGGGTAAAGTGCAGCCCTGCCGTGGGAGCAGCCACCGAGCCGGGGTGTTTGGCCCAGAGGGTTTGGTAGTCTTCAGGGCGAACTTGTCCTGAGCCCGGGGATCCGGAAGCCTTGATGTAGGGAGGAAGCGGGATCCGGCCCACCTGTTCCAGGATTTCCTCAAAAGGTTGCGCCCCTTCCCACTCAAACTGCACCACTCGCCCGCCGGTTTCCAGATCCAAAGCCAGAACGGTGGCCCTCAGCCCAGAGGGGGATCCCTGCTTGCTCCAAAAACCAATCCGATCCCCCACCTTCACCCGTTTGCCCGGCCTGACCAAAACCCGCCAGCTCCACGCCTGATCCGGCAGAGGTTGCGCAGCGGCAGGGATCCCTTCCAGACAAGGCTCCAGCAGCAACACTTCGACCCGCGCCCCGGAGGGTTCCTTGGCCCCGAACAGGCGGGCCGGGATCACCTTGGTATCGTTGAGAACCAGCAGATCCCCTTCCTGCAGGTAGTCAGGCAGATGGCAGAAGCGGCGATGCTCGTGCCTATCCGGGTACACCACCAGCATCCGCGCCTGATCCCTGGGCTCCACCGGCGTTTGCGCAATCCGATCTGGAGGGAGGGTGTAGTCGTAGGAAGCTGTGAGCAGATCCGGATTGGGCTCCCTATCGCCCAAAGGCTCAGCCTCACCGGGGGGAGCGGCAGCAGGCGAAAAAGAGTCAGGCATGGAGATGAATCAAGATGGGGTTCTACGTGGATCCAGCATAGCCAACCGGATCCCGCCAACCCTCTCCCTTTTGAGGGAAGCAGCTAAACCTTGGCCACCACCACCTGCTGCGGCTGATCCTGATACTTGCCGGCGCGGTCGGCGTAGGTCACTTGGCAGGGATCCCCTTCCAGAAACAGAAGCTGGACCACCCCTTCGTTGGCGTACACACGGCAGTCGGCGCTGGAGGCGTTGGAAAACTCCAGGGTGAGATAACCCCGCCATCCCGCCTCAGCGGGCGTCAGGTTGGCAATCAGGCCCACCCTGGCATAGGAAGATTTGCCAATGCAGATCACGGTAATGTTATCCGGAACTTGCAGCCGCTCCAAAGACACCCCCAACCCATAGGAGTGGGCCGGGATGATAAAGTAATCCCCCATCTCGTCGTGGTGCAGCTCCACCGCTTCCAGATTCTTGGGGTTAAACCGCTTGGGATCCACCACCGTGCCGGGCACATGGCGAAAGATCTTGAACTCCACCGGCGACAGGCGGATGTCGTAGCCATAGGAGGACAGCCCGTAACTCAAAACAGGCCGAGACTCAACAGCGCGCACCAGCTCAGGGCAGAACGGCTCGATCATCCCTCGCCGCGCTTGCTCACAGATCCAGCGGTCGTTTTTCAACATGGCTACAGCCGGCTTCCTGGAGAGTGAGGGCACATCTGGTGGACAAGCTCCAGTCTTATTGGGACTCCGCCCCCCTGACGCGACCCGTGTTGCCTAGGTCTTTCGGAGCGGAAACTGTTTGCGCTAGCGGTGCGGAGCAACATGGGCTGCTGTAGGCATAGCACCTGTGCCGCTGACTTGAGGGGGATCCAGAGAACAGGCAACATTCCCATCGGCAGTGCGGAGCCCTGGGCCTGGGATGCCACGTAGGCGCAGCTGCGTGATCAAGTCCGCCCGCTCCAGAAACGAATCCGGCATCTCCGGCCCGGTGATCACCATGTCCATGGAGATGGGGCGCTGGTCGATTAAGCTCAGCACTTCAGCTTCTGAGATCAGGCCCAACTTCACAGCCAAGCTCAGCTCATCCAACACCACCAAGTCGTAGCGGCCACTCCTGACAGCCTCCTGGGTGAATTGCCACAGCTCATCCAACGCCACCCGCTCCTCAGGCTCTAGGTGAGGTGTATCGATGCACCGGTGCAGGCGACAGCGAACCCACTCTAAGGATCTGCCCAAGGAGAGACGATTTGCGGGCCCCTGGTTGATCCCACCCTTGAGAAATTGCACGATCAGCACCCGCGTTCCCTGGCCGGCCAAGCGCAGCGCCTGGGCCATGACAGGCGTAAACATGCCTCGGCTGGGGTGGGTGTAAAGCTGCAGGGATCCCTGGGGAACCAACTGGGCGGAGAGGGATCCATTCTGCTGAAGGAAAAGCTCGCCGGCAGCAGGGCTGGCTTGAGCCGCAGGCTGTTTGGCGCGGGCTACAGGAGCGGCATCCTTGGAGGAAGGCATAGGATTTGGAGAAGCAGTGCAAACCACGTTCTATCTCGCGAGCAGGCTAGAGAACACGGCCCTAGGTTATAGGGCCTACAAGTGGTGGAGAGCGTCGGCTATGGATTCCATGAAACACCACCTGTGCGTATCCGTCAATGAGTCGGTTCTGCTTCTAGCTGGCATACAAATCATCCCCAATAGAGTAATAGAAAATACAATCCTTGCCCATCCTAGCCTTTTGGCACAAGAGGCAATACCTGAAAAGCTTTGACAGGGGATCTCAATAAAATTTCAGGCCTAGCCCAGAAGCTTGTGTGTGGGGCTATCTCACTTGAGTATAGAGGTGCTCTATAAAAATTTGAGAAAAAGATCAATTTCTTCCAAATAAGATTAACTCTCACAAACAGGAATGCCAGTACCAGCAGCCCACCCACGAGAGAGGAGCAAGGGTCAACCTACCCCAAAAGCCTTGTCCACCAGGAGAGATAGTCATTTTTAAAATAACTATACATTTGGTCGGGAGCCGGGTAGGCCTACACATTAGCGAACATTCGTAGTAGAGAGAATTGTAACCAAAAGTCCAAGGAGTTAATTTCTAACCTCGAGAGTGAAGAAATATAAATTCGTCAATCATCTTCGTCAAAAAATGGATTATTGACAATACTTTTTTGAAAACCAGCATCTGATTTAGCAGAAGCGTAAAGAATTGCGTGCCTTTTATACTCTGAGGTCGTCTTCTTCAAGAGATCGCCTCTTTGATCATTTTTCTTACCGGTCTCAAGGCCGATGTTTTCTACTTAATTTAATCTCTATTTCTGTTATGAGAAATGAGCATTGGGCGTTCAGTTTGGATCCCACTTAAAATTGACCTGAAAAAGCTCTGGGGCTTTGGGTGCTGAGATTGCCGGGATCCCATTGCGCAATCAAAGCCGAGTCCTTCCTCTGGCGGGGGGAGAGATCTTTTTCTTGAGAAGGTAGATCCAATCCTGGAGAATACCTGATCCCTCATCCAAGCAGCCGGGAAGTCCGGGGATCCCACCCTCGATCCCTGGATCAAAGGGAAAAGACTCTATCCCGCCGGCACAAAAGTTTTCTGTCACCGACTTGGGCTTGGGAAAAACCCTAGGCCATTGTGAACTCGGGGTGTGCGCCGCCGGGAGGGACTGGGATCCGTCTCACTGTTGGGTGGGCTGGCTTCTGGGTGTCGGTGTTCCCAATTGACGGCCTCTCCCCCCAGCACCAAGGTGGAAGCATTGCCCCCATCCAAGTTCAGGGCATGGCGACAGCCCAATTGCTGCATCAACTGTGCCATCTCCAGCAGGGTGAGCCCTTGATTTTCCTGGGCATTGCCGGCGGTCACCAGCAGCAAATGTCCGCTGTCCAGTTGGCCAATGGCACTGCGGGCGGCTCGCTGCCTGCGAAAGAGGGGTTGAAATGCCTCCAATCGGGCATCCAAAACCACCTGCCCATCCAAGAGCAAGAGCGGCCCTGCCCCTAGGATGTGGGGATAAGCTTCCAGCTCGGGCGGATCCAAGCGCAGATGAAGGCTGAGGCGATCCCCGGGAACCAGCTTGCGGGCTTCTAGGGCACCTTCTAGCCCCCGCCCTGCCAATACATACCCCTCACTGGGAATCTGTACCGTTAAACTGCCGGCCAGGCCAGCCATCAGAATCTCTTGCACCCGATCCTCCCGCACCATCACGAGCATTTCGTCGTCCGTTTGGGTGGTGTAGGTGGATCCCCAGTCGGGGGTGAACTGGGAGATGCCGGGCAGGATATAGCCTGTATTGATGCCCACCACTGGGATTTGATCCCCAATGGCATTGCGCAGCTCTGCTTGCATCCGCAAACGGGCAAAGCGCACGGATCCCCCTTCTTGCCCTGCCGTCCCATCCGACCAAGCGATGACCCCACGGCCCAAAATGGGGCTGGAGATCCAACGGCCATCCCGACGAATTGCCCCCAGCGGCTGACGGGTGTTGCGGTTGAAAAACCCACCGTTAATGGCGGCTACTGCTCCCTGTTCGGGGCCAAAGGAAGACAGCTCCCCCAGACCCACCAGCCCCGCAGGTGCAGCCCAGATAGGCCGCAGTTGGCCCGCTGCGAGAGAAATGACCACGATAGAAACGGGGATCCGATTGTCTCCAACCCAAACCTCCTTCTGGTACAAAGGGATCCCTTGCACCACCCGCACCGGCTGCACACCGAGGGTCACCTGAGCTTGAGCAGCCACGCTGGGCAAAAAGAGAGCAGCAGTGCAGGCTAACCCCCAGCCCATGACCCAGGCGCTCAGCTTGGTTTTGGACATGTCTTCACGTCTTTAGGGCTTCACCATTGTCATTGGGAGATGATTATCCCCCTGCGGCAAAGGTTCCCATCACAATGAGCGACAACAGGATCCCGGGAAAGAGCAGCGTCACCAAGATCAGCAGTTCGGAAAGGGTCATCGGGGAATGCCACCTACTGGAGATTTAACCAACACAACAGCTCCGGCTTCCACCCTAGCGATCCCAGAAGGGTGCTCCAGGCTCCCTTTGGGATCCCTTAACACTCGATCACCGGTTTTTGCGGCTGCCCGTGCATGCCATCTCTCGCTCTGCCGACAGTATCCTGGCAAGGGGAAAGCCTCATCCAACGGTTCCTATGGGCATCCAAGGCAAACGCATTGCCGTCGAACCCGGCCATCTTCGCCCCTGGCTCAAAGAGGCTGTTTTGGCAGGGGGTGGCGAAATTGTGCCCCTGGCAGAAGCAGAAGCCTTGGTCTGGGCCGATGCCTTTGATGTGCCCGGCCTGAAGTGCTGTCTGGCGGAAGGGAAAGGGATCCGCTGGGTGCAGCTGCCCTGGGCAGGGGTGGAACCCTTTGTTCGGGCGGGAGTCTTGGATCCCGCTTATGTGTGGACTTGTGGCAAGGGGGTCTATGCCCAGCCAGTGGCGGAACATGCCTTGGCCTTGACCTTGGCCGGCTTGCGCGACTTGAAGATCCGCGCCTTGGCCCAAACGTGGCAGGAAGGCTCCGGTACCAGCCTCTGGGGCAGCCGCGTGGTCATTTTCGGGGCCGGGGGCATCGCCCAAGAGTTGATCAAGCTGTTGCAGCCTTTTCAGTGCTCCATCGACGTGGTGCGTCGCAAGGCGGATCCCTTGCCGGGGGCCACGCGGGTGGTGACACTCGCGGAACGGCAAACGGTGTTGGCAGGGGCAGATGTGGTGATCCTGGCTTTGGCCCTCACGCCAGAAACCGAGGGGATCATCGCCCAAGCTGAGTTGGAGCAGATGGGATCCCAGTGCTGGCTGGTGAATGTGGCGCGAGGCAAGCACATCGTGACCTCCGACTTGGTGGCCGCCCTGCAGCAGGGGGTCATTCGCGGGGCCGCCTTGGATGTCACGGATCCCGAGCCCCTACCGGATGGGCATCCCCTCTGGAGCTTGCCCAACTGCCTGATTACCCCCCACACTGCTCTTACCGATGCCATGATTGTCCCAGCCCTCTCTAAGCGGGTGCGAGAAAATGTGCGGCGCTTCCGGGCCGGGGATCCCTTGCTGGGGGTGGTGGATCTGGCTTTGGGGTACTGAGGCCCCCAGTCCCTCCCTTTTGAGGAGCCTGGGATCAGAACATTTGACGCCAAACCCTACTACGGAGCCATCTCCTGCACGCGGGCAGCAATGGCCTCTGCCATCTCCTGAGTGCCGACGGGATCCCCTGTGGCCAGGTCATAGGTGACCTGCTTGCCCTCGGCGATCACCGCCTGCACCGCCGCCTCCACCCTTGCGGCAGCCTCCCGCTCTCCTAGGTAGCGCAGCATCATCGCCCCGGAGAGGATCAGAGCGCAGGGGTTGACTTTGTTTTGGCCGGCATATTTGGGAGCAGAGCCGTGAATGGCCTCAAAAACCGCAATGCCGTCGCCGATGTTGGCCCCCGGCGCCACCCCCAGCCCGCCGATCATCCCCGCGCACAAGTCGGAAATGATGTCCCCATAGAGGTTGGTGAGCACCAGCACATCGTAGAGCTGCGGCTTTTGCATCAGTTGCATGCACATGTTGTCCACGATGCGATCTTCAAACTCGATGTCGGGATACTCCTGGGCCACCTCCCGCGCCACCTGCAGAAACAAGCCATCGGTGAATTTCATGATGTTGGCTTTGTGCACTGCCGTCACCTTCTTGCGGCCATTCTGGCGGGCGTACTCAAAGGCAAATTTGACAATGCGGCGGCTGCCGAAGTCCGAAATGGGCTTGATGCCAATGGCGGATCCCTCGCGGATGGGTTTGCCGGAGAGGCGCATCATTTCCTCCCGCGCCTGGATGGCTTCCGGCGTGCCCCGTTCAAACTCGATCCCGGCATAGAGATCTTCAGTATTTTCCCGCACCACCACTAGGTCAATGTCTTGAAAAGGGCTTTTGACACCGAGCATGGATTTGGCCGGGCGCAGATTGGCGTAGAGATCCAGCTCCTTGCGAATGGCTACGTTGACCGAACGAAAGCCAGTACCTACGGGAGTGCCAATCGGCCCTTTGATCGCCACTTTGGTTTCCCGAATGGACTCCAACACCTGGGGCGGCAAGGGGGTGCCGTATTTCTCGATCACCTCCACTCCTGCTTCTACCGGGATCCATTCGAACCGAACCCCAGTAGCCTCCAAGACCGTGGTCATCGCCTTGGCCACTTCCGGGCCAATGCCATCCCCAGGGATCAAAGTCACACGATAGGCCACAGATGCTTCTCCTCGCAGTGTCAACGACAGTGCAGAAACTCCGTCCTGCCGGCGTGAGAGGATCCCTCCACCAGACAGGTTAGAGAACCGGGAACCCTTGAGCTTAAACGACTATAGAACAGGTTGAGACTGAAAATGCTGCGTCTGCTACCTCAGAAAAGGGGGGGCTAGCCGCAAGATCGGGGACTCGGCGGCAGAGGGACTCGCAGCTCTACAACTGTGCCACTGCCAAAGCGGCGATTACGCCAAGCAATGCTTGCCCCGATCAACTCGGCTCGGTAGCGCATGTTGAGCAACCCGTGGCCATGGCCGGGCGGCTGGGCGGGATCCACCCCGCTCTTGGACTCCGGCATACCACAGCCATCGTCGATGATCTTCAGCTCCAAGTGGGTGTAGGGAGCCTGAGGGTTGATAGAGGAACCGGCGTCCTGTTGCGCCTTGGGCTGAATGATGAGATCGATGCGCCGTGCCCCCGCGTGTTTGACAATCAGAAAGCTGGCTTCCAGAGGTGTCCGGCTCAGCAGAGCCAAAGCCCCCAGCCGCTCCTCCCCCCGGTTAATCGGGTAGGCAACAAAGCCTCGCAAGCCATTGGCCTTCACCCACTCTGGGGCGGGCATCCAGGCTTCTTGGGCGGGATTGTTGCTCAAAAGCGGCAGACCCTCCTGGGCCACCCGTCCCAAAGGGCTGTCGTCAGGATAGATCCGCTGAATTTGGTCGTGAGCAGGGCTGAGCAGGCCGGCATGGGCCACCGACTGAAAACATCCTTCCTGCGGGTCGAAAATCCAAAGGCGAGCTGAGGCTGCACCCAGACGATCCACCATCTGCCGTACCAAGGTCTGGGCCAGCTTGAGCACACACTGCTCCAGCTCCCTCGTCTCTACAGAGTCCGAAGAGGATGGGGAAGACAACTGAGAAGAGAGCAGCACCAGTTCTTGGACAATTTGGTTTGCAGCCTGTAGCTGGCGTGACAGCATGGGATCCCATCGCGGCAGCGGTGCGGAGCACTTTCAACAGAGGCAACCGAAGGCTTAACAGCAAGAGATAAACTTCCATCAACAAGAAACCAACTTCTGCACAGCCTCTAACCGCCCCAAGGCCCAGCCCCGCCGCTGCAGAAGCGCAAAAGATTGCAGCAAATCCGGCCCCTGCAGATCCCCTGTCAGGGCGGCCCGCAAACTCTTCATCAGCAGGCCCTTTTTCATGTTCTGGGCTTTGGCCACCTGATCCACCAGCGGTTTTAAGCTGTCCGCCGAAACCTGGGGCAGCTCGGCAGCAGCCAACGTGGTGGCCATTGCAGCCATAGCCTCTGCCACCCCATGCAGGCGCAACTGTTCCAGAGCTGGCAACGTGTAGCTGAGGGGCTCCTGAAACAAAAAGCGGCTGAGCGGAGGAGCCTCTGCCAGGCGGTCGATACCATCGGCAATCAGGCGGGCCACATCTTCCAACCAGGTGGGATCCGGCACTCCGGAAAGGTCAAACCCTGCCGCCTGCCAAAAGGGGGTGAGCCGCTCCACCAGTTCTGGCGGGGAAAGCTGCTTGATGTACTGGCTGTTGATCCAGTTGAGCTTGTCCCAGTCAAAGCGGGCAGCCGCACGGTTAACCCGGTCAAAGTCGAACAGCGCAGCCGCCTTTTCCAAAGAGAAAAGCTCTTCCCCATCCGGGGGCGACCAACTGAGCAAAGCCAAATAGTTCTTGAGAGCTTCCGGCAAAAAGCCCAGTTGCTGGAACTCTGCTACCGAAGTTGCTCCATCCCGTTTGGAGAGCTTTTTCCCCTCCGGGTTCAGGATTAAAGGAGAATGGGCGAACTGGGGAGGTTCGTAGCCAAGAGCGCGGTAGAGCAAAATCTGCTTGGGGGTATTGCCGATGTGATCTTCGCCGCGAATCACATGGGTGATGCCCATGTCAATATCATCCACCACCACCGCCAAGTTGTAGAGAGGGTAGCCATCCGCCCGGGCAATGACCATATCCCCCCCCAAGTCCTGGGTGTTCCAGGTAATGGGGCCGCGAATGAGATCCACCCAAGACACTTCCAGGGGCTCCTCGATTTTGAAGCGGATCACCGGCTGCCGACCCTCGGCTTCGTAGGCCCGTCGCTGGGCTTCGGTGAGAAAGCGGTGGCGGTTGTCGTAGCGGGGGGCTTTGCCGGCGGCCTTCTGGGCAGCGCGCATCTCCTCCAGCTCCGCCTCGCTGACGTAGCAGCGGTAGGCCAACCCTCGATCCAGAAGCTGCTGTACCACCGCTTGATAGCGCTCGATGCGCTTGGATTGGTAGACCGGCCCTTCGTCCCAGTCTAGGCCCAACCAGGCCAGGCCCGCCAAAATGTTGCGGGTGTAGCGGGGCAAAGAGCGGTCGCGGTCGGTGTCCTCGATGCGCAAAATGAACCGGCCACCGTGGCGACGGGCATACAGCCAGTTGAACACTGCCGTTCGGGCGGTGCCGATGTGCAGATTTCCGGTTGGGCTGGGGGCAATGCGAACACAAACACTCACAGGCTGAAGGCTCCCAAGCAGAGCATCCTGATCCTAGTCGGCGGCGAGATCCTTTGTCATATTGGCCCTCCATTGGGTTGCAGGCGGTTGCCAATTGAGGCATTTCGAGTAGAATCCGCTCTAGCCGCCGGTCAAAAGGTAGGCTGCACGGGGATCAAGGTTGATTGGCAACGTCCAACCCCCCCTTTTTTCCGGTGTTGAGGAAAAGCTGTAGCGCAGGAGGAATCCCAGCACATGCGTCTGACTTTGGCCATTCTTCTGGGTTGTCTGTCCGCCGGGATCCCGATTGGATCCGCCTTGGCCCAAATTGCCTATCCTTCTTATCCGGTGGGAGATGCCCTAGACAGGATCCTGTTGGATACAGGTAGGAATGTGGATCCGGTCATTTTCCCTGAGGAGGTGGTGCGCTCCCAGGCCCGGCAGACCACCGCCTTCTTCACCACGCTGCTGAACCAACGCACCAACATCCCACCCCTGCGCTCGCTAGATTTGCCCAGTCCCTATCAGGCTTCGGTTCGTACCCAGGCCGGGTACTACCGCGTGACCCAGACAGAGCCCGTTTTGGATTTTGAAATCTTGCGCTAGGCAGGGCAGGTATTCGGGGCCTGTTCCAGCGCCGGCCTGTTGCTGTTGCCAAAACGTTGTGTATGAAGCTCCGTTCTACTGCTGCGCGGAAGAAAGCTAGCTAGGGCGGTGGTTGTGCCCTGGTCGGCGTGGCGGAAAGGGCAGTGACTGCCTGGCGGTTGCCTTAAAGCTGTTCACCCAGGAGGGCATGGTTTTTCTCAGCGAAACAGCTCCCTGGAGAGGCGCTCCGCCAGCGCAATCGGACAAGAGGGAACTGGGGAAAGTTGTGTTTGTGAGAGCCTTCATCCTATGGCCCGCTCGCGCGGACGGTAACTGCCTCTCCGGTCAGCGAAAAAGCTCGCGTGGCGGTAATGCGCACCGGCACCAGGGATCCCTTCAGTTGCTCTGGATCCCCTTCGAAGAACACCAAGCGATTGCCGCGGGTACGCCCCATTGCCTGGCGGGGGTTTTTCGGGTTGGGTCCTTCCACCAGCACCTCTTGCACCTGGCCTAGGAGTCGGGCACTGCGGGCGGCGGCCACCTCGGCCACCAGTCGGTTCAGCCGTTGCAGGCGGTCGCTTTTTTCCTCCTCGGGCACTTGGTCGGGCCACTCAGCGGCGGGGGTGCCGGGACGAGGGGAGTAGGCGGCGGTGTTCACTTGGTCAAAGCCAATGTCCTGCACCAGTTGCAGGGTTTCTTGGAACTGAGCTTCGGTCTCTCCCGGGAAGCCGACAATGGCATCGGCGCTGATGGCGGCTTCGGGCATGTATTGGCGGATGAGCTGGATGATCTGGCGATAGCGCTCGTGGGTGTAGCCGCGCCGCATCCGCTTGAGCACTTCGTTGCTGCCCGCCTGGAAGGGGATGTGGAAGTGCTCGCAGACTTTGGGCAGCTCGGCGCAGGTGGCGATCAGCTCCTCGGTAAAGTAGCGCGGGTGGCTGGTGGCAAAGCGAATCCGTTCAATACCTTCCACCGAATGGACGAAGCGCAACAAGCTGGCCAGGTTGGTTTTCGGATCCAGATCCCGTCCGTAGGCATCGATGTTCTGCCCCAGCAACGTCACCTCGCGGTAGCCCGCTCTGGCCACGTCTTCGATTTCGGCGCGAATGGCCTGGGGCTGGCGGGACTGCTCTTGCCCTCGCACCCGCGGCACGATGCAGTAGGTACAACGCTCGTTGCAACCGTAGATGACATTGATCCAAGCAGTGACCTGGCTGTCGCGGCGGGGCTTGGTGATGTCTTCTGGGATCTCAACCGGATCGGTGGCCACCACCTGGTTTCCGGCTTCCACCTGCGCCAGCAAATCCCCAAGGCGGTTCACGTACTGGGGGCCCATGACCAGATCCAGCTCAGGGACGCGGCGCAACAATTTCTCCCCCTCTTGCTGGGCCACACAGCCGGCCACGATCAGCTTGATGGCCGGGTTCTTGCGCTTGCGCTGTGCCTGGATGCCCAGGTAGGAATAGACCTTTTGCTCAGCATTGTCGCGGATGGTGCAGGTGTTGTAGAGAACTAAGTCCGCCTGCAACTCATCTTCGGTGGCCACATACCCCAGGGACTCCAGGATCCCGGCCATGCGCTCGGTATCGGCGCGGTTCATTTGGCAGCCGAAGGTGATGGTGTGGTAGGTGGGAGCAGCCATGGGAAGTAACAGCACAAAGAACCACCATCTTCGAGCTTAGCGGATCCTTAAAAATGGCTGAGGGGCTTGAGACTCCAACAGTTAATCTAGCTAGATAGAAATTCCTACACCGGCAAAGGCTCATGTTGCCCAAGCATCGTCCCAAGCAACTGTCGCTGGGCCCTCTGGAGTCGGAAATCTTGGACATCCTCTGGGATCTGGGCAGTGCCAGCACCCGTCAAATCCACGAGCGCATCTTGGCCGATCCGGATCGGGAGCTGGCCTATGCCTCTGTGACTACAGTTTTGCAGCGCTTAAGCCAGAAGGGCTGGGTGAGCTGTGAGCGCCGCACCGATCCCCAAGGGCGGAATCTGCCCATGCTGTGGCGGCCTCGTCTTTCGCGTCAGGAAGCGGCCAGCCTCAGGGCCTTCACCCACCTGCAGCAGTTTTTGGCTGTAGGGGATCCCGATACGGTGGCAGCCTTTGCCGATAGCCTGGATCAGGCCAGTGTGTCCCAGTTGCAGGCGATTGCCGAACGGCTGCGGGCAGCCCGTCAAGCCAGGAGGGATCCGCGATGAGCCACTTGGGCATGTTATTGCTGGGCTTGGGCCTCAGTTGGCTGTGGCGGGTGCAAGTGCGCCTGGATAAGGGGGGCGGGTGGAGCCGGCGTTGGCAGCGGGCTTGGATCCACTTCTTGCTGCCCCCGCTGCTGTTGCTGACCACTGCTCTGGCCTTGGCCTGGATGGGGCCGTGGGGACAAATGGCCGGAGCGGGGGGCTGGTTCTGCTACGGCTGTGCCCTGCTGTTGCTGGCCGTGGCCGGCGGCGTGGCCTTGCACTGGATTTGGGAATACTGGCGCTCCTATCGACGTGCCCATCTGCAAGCTCTGGCCCAGGTGGATTTGCATGGCTCTCCGGCCTACGTGCTGGATTTGGAGATTCCTTTTGCTGCCCAAGTGGGGGTGTGGAATGCCCAGTTGGTGGTCAGCCGCGGCCTGCTGGAGCAGTTGGATGATGAGCACTTGCGGGCTGTAATCGCCCACGAAGAAGCCCATCGCCACTACCGCGACACCCTGTGGATGTTTGGGGTGGGCTGGCTGCGACGCCTCACCGGCTGGCTGCCCAACACCGAGGCCCTCTGGCAGGAATTGCTCACCCTACGGGAGCTGCGGGCGGATCGCTGGGCGGCCCAACGGGTGGATCCCTTGCTGTTGGGAGAGGCCCTGCTGCAGGTGGTGGGCTATGGCGTGGTGGAGCAACCGGCGGCGGCCTGGGTTGGCTTTGCAATGGCCGTGAGTTCAGACTCAGGGCAACGGCTGCAGGAGCGTATCGATGCCCTGCTGCAGCAGGCAGAGTCAGGGCCCGTCGATCCCCTACCCCATTCTTCTTCCATTCGGGGTTGGGCCTGGTTGGGGTTGTCCCTATTGCCTTTGCTGGCGATCCCGTTCCATACCTGAAGATTGACGGCGATTCCTCAACCAAATTGTCCTTGGGTTGGGGAAGCGAGCTTGAAAAAAAACCACCAGTTGACGCCCAAAGCCTGAGATCTGCTTTGCAAGCAGAATGGGATACTCTAGGTCAGGTTTTCTGGACTTCTAGGGACTTACAGCAGTGCAAACCAACTCTTCCCTTTCTGAGGCGACCGGGTCGGCGTGTGATCCCCTTACGCGGGCGCAGATCCTCATCGAGGCTTTACCCTACATTCAGCAGTACCAGGGCCGCGTTATTGTCATCAAATACGGCGGCGCAGCCATGGTGCACCAAGAGCGACGGGCCGAGGTGCTCCGAGACATCGTCTTTCTGGCCTGTGTGGGGATCCGCCCGGTGTTGGTGCATGGGGGGGGGCCGGAGATCAACAGTTGGCTACAAAAACTGGACATTCCCTTCAAGTTTGTGGATGGCTTGCGGGTTACCGATGCCGCCACCATGGAAGTAGTGGAGATGGTGTTGGTGGGCAAGGTCAATAAGCAGATCGTGCAGCTCATCAGCTTGGCCGGCGGATCGGCGGTGGGGCTGTGCGGGCGAGATGGCAACTTGATCAAGGCGCGATCCCAGGGCCGGGCGGAGATTGGCTTTGTTGGGGAAGTGAGCAGTATCAACCCCCAGTTGCTGCAAACCCTATTGGAAGGTGGACAGATTCCGGTGATCTCCAGTGTGGCTGCCGATGAGACGGGCCAAGCCTACAACATCAACGCCGATACGGTGGCGGGAGAACTGGCGGCCTCTCTGGGGGCAGAAAAGCTGATTTTGCTCACCGACACCCCTGGCATTCTCAAAGATCCTCAGGATCGCAGCTCTCTGATTACGTTGCTGGATATCGAGACGGCTCGCCAGTTGATCCAAGCCGGTGTCGTCAAGGGCGGCATGATCCCGAAGGTGCAGTGTTGCATTCGCGCCCTGGCACAAGGGGTGCGGGCGGCCCACATTCTGGATGGAGGATCCCCTCATTCCCTATTGCTGGAGCTGCTGACCGATGCCGGCGTGGGCACCAAGCTGGTTCCTTCTCAATTTGCCGCCCAGTTGGAAGGACTGAACAACGGATCCCGCTAAGCTTCCTTGATAAAGCGAAGAATCTCCCGCACATGGCCGAGAAACTGGCTATCCACACTGAGCTGAGCCACAGCTTGGTGGGTCTCCTGGCGCAATTGCCTGTGCTCCAGCTCGTTGCTGGCCCGGAACTGTTCCAGTTGGGCTTTGAGCGCGGCCAGCTCCTGCCGCAGGTAGCGCCGGGTTTCTTCCTCCTGTTGGGCCCAAGAACCGGGCTTGCCGGGATCCCATTGCTCCTGCAACTGCTCGACTTGGCGCTGCAACTGCTCTAGTCGTTCCGCCAGCTCGAGGGCATCTTCGCGAGGGATGCGGATTTGCCCTTGCAACTGGGCCAAGCGGTCGGCCAAATACTCGTAGCCCCGGATGGCCGGGCGCAGAGCCGTTAACAACACCGCAGCCACGGCGCTGGGGTAGCCAATGGGGGTGACTTGCCCAACGGCCAAGCCATAGAAAGCTAGAGCCGACAGCCCATGCAGGGCAATGGCCACGCGCAACGACCAGCGGCTGAGCTTTTGTAGGAAAGCCAAGGTTGAATCTTCCACCGGGATCCCTCGTTCCTGAGACACGACCGCCTCCTGCTGAACGGCCTTGGCCTGAAAGTAGAGGTTCCAGGGAAGGGTGACGATCACCACCAGCCACCAAAAGCTGGCGATCCCAATGGCCCAGTCGGCCAGCTCCCCAATAGGTAGCCCAAAAGCCCGCAACAGGCCAAACAGGATCCCACCGCCGATCAACAACAGCAGCCCCGCCACCCAAACTGGGAAAAAGATTTTCGAGTAAGACACGGAGTAAGAGGTTGAGTAAGACATTGCCGGTTTCTCCTCATCAAGCTGCCTACAGCCTGCCCGAACCGAGCGGCCAGAAGCTCGTAAACTACCCGACTCCGACCGCTAAGCGGTACGGAGCGGGCTTTCAGTAGCCCTGAGCCTGCTCTGCT
>NZ_JANSIK010000048.1:0-16448 GCF_047462035.1 Synechococcus sp. R5-15
GATGAGGGTATAAAATCCTGCTACGCCGGTCATAGCACCAGTAAGGACGAAGCATCGTGTCCTCGCCTTTCATCCCGACCCTTACCCTGGATAGTGGTGAGTGGATAGTGACCAGCCACTAGTCACTAGTCACTAACAGAAGGCGGGGCTTCCCGCCGGTCTAGCTAACAAAGCCAATCCCCAAAGATCGAAAATGGCCCCCTGGCTGCGCCTCAGCCCCTCCATCTCTCCTGCAGCTTGAGCTCCATCTGCAGATCCCGCGCCGGGACAGGGTCAGCTTCCAGTCTTGCTGCCCATCTCGGCAGCTTGGATCAAGGCCCTGGCTCGCTGTTGATCCAACTTGGCTTGCAAGCGCTCTTGCTTGTCGCTGCTGGTATTCAAAACTTTGCTTGCTTCGTCCAAGAGGGCCTGAGCCGCTGCCTTATCCACTTTTTCACCCCGCTCTGCTCGGTTGACCAGGACGGTTACCTCGTTATTTTCGACTTCTGCAAATCCGCCCATGACCGCAATGGCCAACCACTTTCCATCGGCTTTGACCCGCATAACGCCATTGCCGATGGCGGTCAAGAGGGGGGCGTGCCCAGTGAGAATGCCCAATTGGCCCGAAGTGGCAGGGAGGATCACTTCCTCGCTGGGGGCATCCCAAACCGTGCGGTCGGGGGTAATCACACGAACCATCAGCGTCACGACAGATCTCCTGAGGGCTTGAACACTTTCGCGTCGGCGGTGCGGAGCACCCTGGTTTCGATCCTAGCGGATTAGGATCCCTGCAGCTTTGCCGGGTTCTCCTTTTGTCTCTTCTCTCGAGGCAGCCACACTTAACCTGTGCATAACTTTGCCTTTACCTCAGGCTGGAAGGCAAGCGCTAAGGTGTTGTCGGGAACACTTATCTCATGCCCCAACCTCAGCATTGACGGCCAGCCCATTGCTGTTGGTTTGCAAGGGGGAGCCCAACGACTGGTGCGCCCAGTTTTCCTAGCGGAGCCAGCCTATGCCTGAAGCGATGCCTAGCCATTTTGCTGCCGGCCTGTCCACACGGGAGCGCCAACTGCTGGAAGACCTCTACCGCAGCCGCAGTTTATCCCCCTACACTCCTGGCCAGGTTATCCCTTTGTTTCCTGATGAATGGGTGATCGTCTGTCGGGGGGTGGTGCAGTTGACCACCCTCTATCCCAATGGCGGTGAGGCGTTGTTGGGGTTTGCCGGCCCCTCCATGCCCCTGGGATCCCCTCTGACGATGCTGGATCCCTACCAAGCTAAGGCTTTGACGGCAGTTGATGTGCTGCGGCTGCCGGCAGCAGAGGTGGAAGCCTCAGAGATCCTGAGTCAAGGGCTGCTCAAGCAGGTGGTGCGTCGGCTGCGCCAAACCGAAGCATTGCTCGCCTTGGCCGGACGGCGGCGGGTAGAGGATCGGCTGCGCCAGTTGCTCTCCCTTTTGGCTGTGGAGCTGGGATCCCCGGTTGCAACAGGGGTGCGCCTGCAAGTGCGCCTTACCCACCAGGACTTGGCCAATGCCATCGGCACTACCCGGGTCACCATTACCCGTCTCCTAAACCGCTTTCGCCAGCAGGGCTGGGTTGCGGTGGACAAAAACCGGCACCTTGTCATCAAACTCGCCCACGCTCCGTAAAACCTTTAGAAACTGAGCAGGATCTGCTCCTAGGGCATGGCTGAAAGCTGGCAGTTTTTGGCTCGTAGTTAACTGCTGGGAGATGGAGCTGACGGGAGTCGAACCCGTGTCCGAGATGGGTACTGAGGGATCACTCATTCACAGGTTTAGCCTCTTTGACCCTCGAGGCGGGGATCGCCGTTTGGATCCCAGCGATGGGAGTTCTCCGCCTAATCTTAGTCTCTCCCTCGACGGAGCCAGAGTAGAGAGCTGCACCCGTTGGGGTTGTGATCCGCCCACTTAACGGGGTCGTGAGCAGATCCTCGAGCTCAGAGTAAGTTTTCGGTTACTGAGCCTTAGGCAGCCAAAGCAGCCGCTTTACGAGCAAAGGGTACGACGTTGTTCGCACGTACTTTTTTGAGCCTGGTGGTAACGGGATAAGCTCAATCCCGACCTGCATCATGAACCCATGTTCGCCACCCCGTCGAAACCGTTACAGCCCCAGGGTTGACTTGAGTCCAGCATAGCAAGATTTTTGGGGATACGGCCAGAACCTTTGCGAATGTGACAGAAGCTTTGCTAATATGACGAAGCTGCAAACTTGGGTCGGTAGCTCAGCGGTAGAGCACTCGGCTTTTAACCGATTGGCCCAGGGTTCGAATCCCTGCCGACCCATGTCAGTCTTCCCCTTCCAAAATGCGGGGCACCTTGAAGAACATGTCTGCCCGGTCAGGGGCGTTGGCCAGGATCCCTTCGATATCCGGGTAGGGCTCGACTTCATCGGGGCGGGTGGGCAGTTCCATGTCCAGGACGTGAAAGGTGGGCTCTACCCCCTCCGTGTCCAGCTCCTTCAGTTGCTCCACGTAGGCCAAGATGTCTGCTAGCTGCTCTGTGAACTGGATCTCTTCCTCCTCGGTCAGCTCCAGACGAGCCAAGTGAGCAACATGTTGGACTTCTTCCCGTTTCAGCATCCTCTCCTCCGGCTCCCAGATTATCGACTTGACTTAGCCCAGGGTAGCCGAGATCAACCGTTCGCGTTAACGGAACGGAGTCCTTCTGCAGGAAGGCTCAGTACACTTCCAGGTTGGCGCGCCCGGTGGTTTTCAGCCAGTTTTGGGCCTCGATGTAGTTGTTGGGGGCAATGCGAATGGCCCGAATCCAGTACTGGGCAGCCTCGTTGAACAGGGCCTCTGCTGTTTCCTCATCCCCGGCTTGCAGGCTCAGCTCGCCCTTGTGGTGCAGCAATACGGCAATGTTGTTCAGGGCAGAGCAAAGTCTTGGGTTTAACTCCAGAGCTTGGTGGTAGTGGTCGAGGGCTTTGTCAAGCTCGCCGTTGCTCTGGTAGATCAGGCCCATGTTGTAGAGAATGTAGCTGCGGTCTTCTTCCCCTTGCTCGAGGGCGAGGGCTTCTCTGTAGTTTTCTAGGGCCTCGGCGTATTCTCCTTCGCTCTGAGCGGCCATGCCATCCCGGTAGTAGGCAAAGGCTTTCTTTTCCTCGGAACTCACCCCTGGCAGCAGTTTCAGAATTAGATCGGCCATGACGGTGAAGGTCTTGTCAATGAAGTTGTCGTTCTTCATGCTGCGCGGCATGGCTGACCCCTTTTAAGTTTAGGACTAAGGATCTCTACTCTTGCGTTGTATCACGCCCAAGGCGGGATCCGAAACACAACCCCGTACTGCCCGCCCCACCTCTGGTGAGGTTTTTGCTATGCCTGCGGGAGGGGAACTGCAACGCTGCTGCAACGAGGCTGCGAACGGCTTGGCCAAGGAACTTCCGAGCCTGTTAAGACCGTGTCGAGGAGCGCTTGCTCAGGCGCACAGGATGCCACTGCACAGTTTCGCCGGGGCAAACCTCGAGCTCACAGGCGGTGTCGATCAGCCGCTGTGCCTGCGCTTGAGGGGTGGGATAGCGGGCCAGATCTGCATCCACCAAGTGGGGATGTTCCTGCAACAGCCGCATGAGAAACTCCTGCAATTCCTCGGGGCTGAGAAATTGCTCCGGCAAGCCCGGTATCAGCAGCACATAGTGGTTGGCAGCACGCAACAGTTCCGGTTCAGAGTCTGACATGGTGTGCGGTTGGGCGTCTTTTTTCCATCATGAACCAACGGGTTGCGCCTCTCTTGATATCCTGAAAAAGACTTTCCTTGCTCTTGTCCTCCGTCTTGTTGGCGTTTGAGATTTGCTTTCCCTATGGCCAAGCCGCGCACCCTCTCTGGCATTCAGCCCTCTGGCGAACTGCATTTGGGCAACTACTTGGGGGCAATTAAAAACTGGGTGGCCGAGCAGGAGCACTACGAGAACTTTTTTTGCATCGTCGATCAACACGCCATCACCGTCCCTCAGGATCCTAAGCTGCTGAGGGAGCGAACCCGTTCGCTGTTTGCCCTTTATTTGGCCTGCGGTCTCAGCCTGGAGCATTGCGTGCTATTCGTCCAGTCCCACGTGCCTGCCCATACGGAGCTGGCCTGGCTGTTCAACACCATCACCCCCATGAACTGGGCGGAGCGCATGATCCAATACAAGGAGAAGAAAGAAAAACAGGGAGAGGAGACCAGCGTTGGCTTGTTCAGCTACCCGATTTTGCAGGCGGCGGATATTTTGCTCTACCAACCCAAGTATGTGCCAGTGGGGGAGGATCAGCGGCAGCATATTGAGCTGTGTCGGGACATCGCTCGCCGCTTCAATGACCGTTTTGGAGAGGTGTTTCTGATCCCAGAGGCCCTGATTCGTCCGGAGGGGGCGCGGGTAATGAGCTTGACCGATGGTACGCGCAAGATGTCCAAGTCGGATCCCTCGGATTTCAGCCGTATCCATCTGCTGGATGACCCAGATACCATCCGCAAGAAGATCCAAAAATGCAAGACCGACCCCATTCGGGGCATTACTTTTGACGATCCGGCTCGTCCCGAAGCCCACAATTTGTTGACGATTTACATGCTCACCTCCGGCAAAAGCAAGGAGGTGGTGGCGGCTGAGTGTGCCGAGATGGGGTGGGGGCAGTTCAAGCCCCTCCTTGCCGACAGCATCATCGCTGCCCTGGAGCCCATTCAGCAGCGCTACCGGGAACTGTGGAGCAACCCCGACCACCTGCTCGTTCTGATTCGGGAGAATGCCGCTAAGGCCCGGGCCATCGCCGAGCAAACGCTACAAAGGGTGAGAGAGGCCATGGGGTTCTTGCCCCCCTAAGGGATCCCTGCCCAAGCTTTGATCAGTCGGGGTTGCCATCGCGGATCTCGACGGTGCTCAAGGCGCTCACCAGCCAGTCTAAACCCAGCTCTGAGAGGATCCCTTTCCAGCCCAGGTGGAGGCGCTCCTGCCATTCTTGCCGGTGGTTAATCAAGTACACACAGACCAGAGTGATGCCCACTCCCAGCCATTGCAGCCGCGTCAGCGATTCCCCCAGAAAGGTGCTGCCAAACAGCAGGGCAAAGATGGGGGTGAGGAAGGTCAGGGAACTGAACTCGGTGAGGTTTTCCTGGGAGGCGAAATAGAAGAAGAGGGCATAGGCCAAGGCGCTCCCCATCACCGAAGCGTAGAGGAGGCCCAGCCAGTGGGTTCCGCTCAGGTGTTGCCATTGCTGAGTCTCCGTCAGTCCCGACAGCAGGATCAAGGGCAGGCTGCCCAACACCATGTGCCAGCCCGTCGCCAGCACCGGATCCGCTACCTCCGCCACCTTGGGCATCATCACGGTGCCGATGGCCATCGACAGGGAGGCCATCAACATCCAAACGACGCCGGCCCCCAACTGCAGGGATCCCTCGCCGGATAGGCCGATGAGGCCAATGCCGAAAACTCCCAGCCCCAGGCTCAGCCAGCCTAGGGATCCCATCCGCTCGCGGTAAAACCAGGTGGCCATCAGAGCCACCGCCAGCGGCTGCGAGTCAATGAGCACGGATCCCAGGCCTGCCCCTGTCTCTTTCAGCCCTTGGGCCAAAAATCCCTGAAAACAAGTGCCGTCCACTAGCGCAAACGCCAACACCCATAGCCAGCCGCGCAGCCCTCCGGGATGCCAGGCGTGAGAGGCCGCAGAGCCCCGCCCCTGCCAGAGCCGAAAGGCCAGAACCAGGATCCCTGCCGGCAACAACCGCAGAATGGCAATAAAGAGGGGGGTGGTCTCGGAGAGGGCGTCTCGCATCACCACCATTGCTGAGCCCCACAGGAAAAAGGGGGCAATCATCAGGAGGCGTTGCCAGATAGGCTGAAAGAACAGGTCAGACTGAGCCATAGGTGCTTCAAACTTGGAGACGGAAGTTAACCCCATGTTAAGCGCTGGGGCAGCTCAGTTACAAATCTTAACTGTTGATGCATATTATGCCTGGCATGGGATCCCTGGAGGGCTTTCTCAACCTGGACAAGCCGGCGGGGCTCACCTCCCACGACTGTGTGGCAGTGGTGCGGCGGGTCTTGCGCACCCGCAAGGTGGGGCATGGGGGCACCTTGGATCCGGCGGCAACGGGGGTTTTGCCGATTGCGGTGGGACGGGCAACACGCTTTTTGTCGTTTTTGTCGGGGGATAAGGTGTATCAAGCAACCTTCCGATTGGGACAGCGCAGCGACACCGACGATGCCGAAGGGCAGATCCGGGTGGGATCCCCTTGTCCTGGGTTGAGTCGCGAGCAGGTGGAGCAGTGTTTGCGGGAGTTTACCGGCGAGATCTGGCAGGTACCGCCCCTCTACAGCGCCCTTAAGCGGCAGGGGAAAAAGCTCTACCAGTTGGCCCGGGCCGGCGTGGAGGCTGCGGAACTCCAGTTGGAACCCCGACGGGTGGTCATTCGGCAACTGCGCATCCTGGGCTGGCGAGCCGGAGACTTTCCGGAAGTGGATCTGGAAGTTGCCTGTGGCCCCGGCACCTACATTCGTGCCCTTGCCCGCGATGTGGGGGAAAAATTGGGCTGTGGAGGGCTGATGAGCCGGCTGCGACGGCTGCAAAGTGGCCCCTTTCGCATCGCAGAAAGCCTGCCCCTGGAGAAATGGCAGGGATCCGCGGATCCCGCTGCCGCCCTGTTGCCCATTGAGTGGGGATTTGCCGATTGGGAGGCAGTAGAACTCTCTTCCGCCAAAGCGGAGCAGTGGCTGCAGGGTCAGGCCATTCCCCTCGACCGGCCCATTATCGGTGCCCCTACTTTGCGGGTGCTGGATGAGGAGGGCAAGTTTTTGGGCTTGGGGTATGGTCAGGCAGGCCAGCTCAAGCCGCTGCGGGTGTTGCCGCCGGATCCCTAGAGTGTTGCAGAAAGGTTACATTTTCGTAACAACATTTGCCATTGTCTCAGGGGGAAGCGGGAAAGAAACCCTCGCATGCTAAACTTCTGAGGGCGAAGGGGAGCCTGAAGCGTCGCCGTTGCCGGGCTCTGGCTCGATTTTCCAAGGTTGACCTTTGGATGTTGTCCGGCAAAATCTCTTCTCATTTTTTCATCTCAAGCTACTTTACAAAATAAAGTCACAAGAATGGAGCTGGGGATATGCGGGATGCCGTAACCACGCTGATCAAAACCTACGACCTGACGGGCCGCTACTTGGATCGGGAGGCAATGGATGCGCTCAAGGCT
Organism: Synechococcus sp. R5-15; assembly: GCF_047462035.1. NCBI lineage: Bacteria > Bacillati > Cyanobacteriota > Cyanophyceae > Synechococcales > Synechococcaceae > Synechococcus > Synechococcus sp. R5-15. The sequence continues at coordinate 7,157 of NZ_JANSIK010000048.1, forward strand.
TTTTATGACTCGGGGCTGCGGCGCATCAAGGCCGTGAACGTGATCAATCTCAACTCAGTGGATATCGTCAAAACGGCTGCTGCGGCCATGTTCGCCCAGGTGCCGGATCTCATCCGTCCGGGAGGCAACGCCTACACCACCCGCCGCTACGCCACCTGTTTGCGGGATATGGACTACTTCTTGCGCTACGCTTCCTACGCGCTGGTGGCTGCCGACAACAGCATTTTGGATGAGCGAGTCTTGGCCGGCTTACGGGAGACCTACAACTCCCTCGGTGTGCCCATCGCCCCGACGGTGATTGGGATCCAAAACATGAAAACCCGCACCCTGGAGCTGCTTGGCTCTGGCGAAGACTATAGCTTTGTGGCCGAGCCCTTCGATTACCTGAGCGCCAAGCTGAGCGAAACCGATATCTAAACCGATATCTAAGCGCCTGCTCTTATTCGTCGGCATAGGGGTTTGGCGGCACCGGTATCGGCTCCACCTGCTCGGCAGCGATTACCAACTGAGATTGGCCATCCCGCTGCTCCACGGCCATGCGCCCCTCCAGACGCAGCCAACTGTCGGCAGTTAACTGCTCTGCCTCTGGCCAGCGCACCGGCAAGCCCACAGGGTAAGCATCGGCAGCACAGCAGCTAACCAAAAACCGGGCAATAACAAAGTGGTCGGGTCGCTCGTCGGGAATGACGAACCCCTGCACCCGCACCGGCTGGTTCTCATAGGTGTAGGGATCCGGGTAAACATCCAAGGTGCGCACCCAGTCCAGCAGAGTACGCTGACGCGGGTCGAGCTTGGGGCGAAAAGCCTGCGGCTGGCTACGAGATGCTCCCAGATAGGGAGATACCCCTCGGTTGAGGGCAGTTTGGCTGGAGAGTGGTCGTGGCTCGACCCAAAACCCCAGCAGGGCCGTCAGGATCAACAGTCCTGCGCCCAGCCGCGGCCCCAATAGTGAGGCATGGACTTCAGAAGAGGCAACTTTGGCTCCTCGCCAACGGCCAATCCCCAAGCCCAACAGACACAGCCCGGCCAACAGCGCCACATTCACGTAGCCGGGATTGATCAACATCAGCAGGGTGCCCCGCCAGCGATAAACGATCAGCAGGATCCCTAGCAACATCAACCCAACCGCCTCCCAGTAGGCTGTATTGCCCCACCGCAACGGTTTGGACTCCGTCCCGCTGACGCGACCGACAGGCCGAGACATACCCTTGGTTTTCGCGTGCGGTTCCTCTGGATTTTGTTTTTCTCGAAGACGACCAGAACTGCTTTTGGGCATGGGTTGCAGCTTTTTCACACCACTCCGAGCCTAAGTTTAGCAATCCTCGCGGAAGTGCCCACTGCCGGCGTTGGGGAATGCCTGTGCTGCCAATTTCCCAGTCACAGGTATCGGGTTGCCCGAATAAGGCAAGGACTCCGTCCCCCTAACGCGAACAGCAAAACATTTCGTTTGGCTCACGTTCTTTGATTGCCGTCTTTACAGCTTCAGGGATCCCATCATCAATTCAACAAATCCAGCCACAGATAACCTCACATTGGCACGGACTTTGGCGTGATAGACAGGGTTGCAGGCTGATGTATAAAGCCTAGGGAGTTGCTGCAATTTTGGCGGTCTGCTCTACAGTGGGATAGAGACAACTGAGATACCACACACGAATGTTGGCCGAATGTTGGCAAGGATACCCACCTGGCTGCGGGGCGTGAGCTACGCCATCTATGGTTTTCTCTACCTGCCAATTCTGCTTATTGCGGTCTATTCCTTTAACCGCGCCCGCTTTGGGCTGGTATGGACGGGCTTTACCTTCGATTGGTACTTGGCTCTCTTTCGGAATGCCTCGATCTGGCAGGCGACGCAGAACACCCTCGTCTTGGCCGTGGTCAGCACCCTGGTCAGCACGCTGCTGGGATCCCTGCTGGGCTATGGGCTGTATCGCTATCGCTTCCCCGGTAAAAAGATCCTGCAGGGGCTGATGCTGTTGCCGGTGATCGTCCCCGATATTGTGATGGCCATCGCGCTGCTGCTGTTCTACCAGTTTGTGCGCTTTTACACGGGCCTCTTTGAGCTGGGCTTGGGGACGATGATCTTGGCCCACATTACGTTTCAGATTGCTTTTGTGGCTATTGTGGTGCGCAGCCGTCTCCAACTTTTGGATCCCGCCCTGGAAGAAGCAGCCTATGACCTCTATGCAAACACCTGGCAAAAGCTACGCTATGTCACCTTGCCCTTGGCCATGCCAGGGATCCAAGCTGCCGCTTTGCTGGCTTTTACCCTTTCGATAGATGATTTTGTCATCTCCTTTTTTACCAGTGGGCCGGAGAGCCTGACCTTGCCAATTTTGATCTACAGCACGGCGCGACGAGGAGTTACCCCGGAAATCAATGCCCTCTCCACCTTGATCATTCTGGTTACCTTGATCTTGGTCGTTGGCTTCCCCCTGCGGAGTGCTCCGCACCGCTGACGCGAACAGCCGCTCCCGCCTGGGATCCCGCTAGCCGTTCTCGACAGTTCCCCCTCTCCCCCTGAGAGAGGTTGGAGATGAGGGCCTAAGCCTAAGTGTTGAAGTAGCGGGCTGCCGGATGGTAAGCAACGATGGCGGTGGTGGACTGTTCCGGATCCAATTGATCGCTTTCGTCCATGGTGAGGCCAATGCGCTCGGCCTGGAGCAGCTCCAGCAGAATCCGTTGGTCGGCGATGTTTGGGCAGGCGGGATAGCCGAAGCTGTAGCGGGATCCCCGATAGCCCTGGTGCAGGATCTTGCGGATGTCGGGGCTATCTTCGTGGCCGAACCCCAGCTCCCGCCGGATGCGGGCATGGCACCATTCCGCCAGGGCTTCCGCCAGGGTCACAGCCAGGCCGTGGAAATACAGGTAGTCGGTGTACTGGCCTTCGGCAAACAGGCGCTGGGCATAGGCGGTGGCTTCTGCCCCTACCGTGACCGCCTGCATGGGGAAAACATCCACCAATCCTGTGGAGCGAGCGGCGAAGAAGTCGGCGATACAGTAGCGGTGGCCGGTTTTTTGGCGGGGGAAGGTGAAGCGGGCCAATTCCCGCACCCCTGGAGAGAGTTGCGGGCGCTCCACCGTGGGCAGTTGGAAATAGGTGGTGGAGCCTGGCTCCAGGGAAAACAGCTCGGGGAAGCTGGCCGGGTCGAAGAGGATCAAAGTGTTCCCCTCTGCCTGGGCCGGGAAATAGCCGTAGACAATCTGGGGGTGCAGCAGATCTTCTGCCAGGATCCGCTCTTTCCAGCGCTCGATCACCGGATCCACCTGGGTGGCGATAAACTCGGCAAACTCCTCTGCCGACTGGTCGCGGGGCTTGCGAATCTGCCATTGTCCGGCCACCAGGGCTTGCTTGTCGATGTAGAAGAAGACTTCCGGCCAAGGGATCTGATCTGAGGTGAGAACCTGGGATCCCCAGAAGGGCGGGATAGGCCGTTCGGTCTCGAGGGCAACGGCTTCAGAGCGGCGGGTGTCTTGGGACTCGGAGAGGGTGAGGGCGGGAGCAGCTCCCACGGTGGTCTCCGCAGGGGGCAGGCTGGGATCCGTTTCCTCTGGAACCCAAGAAGCCTCTTTCTGGCCATTGGCAGAGGGGGATCCCTGCTCCAAGTCATCCAGAAAACCCAGCCGGTCGTCCCAGCGGCCAGCAGCCTTGGCCTGCATCAGCCGATCCATAAAGTTCAGATCAGTAAAGGCGTCGCGGCCATAGATCACCTGGCCTTTGTAGGTCTTGCGGCAGTCTTCTTCCACAAAGCGGCGGGTGAGGGCAGCCCCTCCCAAAATGACGGGAACCGTGATGCCCCGCTCGTTAAACACCTCCAAATTCTCCTTCATAAAGGCGGTGGATTTTACCAACAGGCCGCTCATGGCAATGCAGTCGGCCTTGCTCTTTTCATAGGCTTCGATGATGTTTTCCACCGGCTGCTTGATGCCCAAGTTAATTACCCTGTAGCCGTTGTTGGTGAGGATGATGTCCACCAAGTTTTTGCCAATATCGTGGACATCCCCCTTGACGGTGGCAATCAAAAGAGTGCCTTTGCACACTTCCCCTCCCACCTTTTCCATGAAGGGCTCCAGGTATTTCACCGCCGCTTTCATGGTTTCTGCCGACTGCAGCACAAAGGGCAGTTGCATCTTGCCGGCACCGAACAGCTCCCCCACCTCTTTCATGCCATCCAGCAAAAAGGTGTTGATGATCTCCAGGGGAGGATATTTCTGCAGTGCCTCCGCCAGGGTCTCCTCCAGGCCAATCCGCTCCCCGTCAATGATGTGCCGCCGCAGGCGCTCCTCCAGAGGCAGCGTGGCCAGGGATCTGGCTGCCCGCAGCTCTTGGCTGGAAACTCCCGCAAACAGCTCCGTCAGCCGCGCCAGGGGATCGTAGGTGCAAATGCCCGAGGACTCCGTCCCGCTAACGCGAACGGCGTTAAACTGCCGCCGATCCCAGATCAAATCCCGACACACCTGCTGCTGCTCTTCGGGGATCTTGTTCAGGGGCAGGATCTTGGCGGCACTGACGATAGCGGCATCCAGGCCGGCCTCGCGGCACTCGTGCAAAAACACCGAGTTCAACACCACGCGGGCTGCCGGCGAGAGCCCAAAGGAGATGTTGGAAATGCCCAAGAGAATGTGGGTCTCCGGGAAAGCCTGGCGGATACGGCGGATGGCCTCCAGGGTGGCTGCTCCGTTGCTACGGTCTTCCTCGATGCCGGTGGAAATGGGCAAAGCCAGGGGGTCAAAGAAAATCTCGTAGGGCGGGATCCCGTACTCAACCGCCTGGCGATAGGCCCGCTCGGCAATCTGGAACTTCTTGTCGGCGGTGCGGGCCATGCCCTCTTCGTCGATGGTGCCGATGACCACCCCGGCGCCGTAGGTTTTAGCTAGCTCCAGCACCTTGAAGAAGCGCTCTTCCCCGTCTTCGTAGTTGGTGGAGTTGAGCAGGCACTTGCCCCCCGCCACCTTGAGGCCCGCTTCCATCTTTTGCCAATCGGTAGAATCCAGCATCAGGGGAATTGGGATTTGGGTAACCAGCCGCGAGACCAGCTCCCGCATATCCCGCACCCCATCCCGGCCCACATAGTCCACGTTGACATCCAACACATGGGATCCCTCCCGCACCTGCTCCCGCGCTAGGGCCACCAGGCCGTCCCAGTCTTCGGCGTTGAGCAGCTCCCGCATCTTTTTGGAGCCGCTGGCGTTGAGGCGCTCGCCGATGATTAAAAACGAGTTGTCCTGCAGGTAGGGCTGAGGGGCATAAATCGAGGCAGCAGCCTGGATCCGTTCGATGCTACGACGTTTGGGCCGCAACCCCTGCACGGCTTCCACCAAGGCGGCAATGTGCTCGGGACGGGTGCCGCAACACCCTCCCACCACCGCTACCCCCAGATCCCGCACAAAATGCTCCAGGTGGAAGCGCAACTGCTCCGGCGTGAGCTTGTAGTGGGCTTTGCCGCCGATGTTTTCCGGCAGGCCGGCGTTGGGAATGCAGGAGATGGGGAAAGGAGAATGGCGGGACAGATAGCGGATGTGTTCGACCATCTTGTCTGGGCCAGTGGCACAGTTGAGGCCCAGCACATCGATGGGATAGGGCTCCAGGATGGCCAAAGCCGCCCCGATCTCCGTGCCCACCAGCATTGTCCCCTGCACCTCAAAGGTCAGGGACACCACCACCGGCAGGCGGATCCCGCGTCGGGCAAACTCCTGCTGCACGGCCACCAGGGCCGCCTTGGTCTGCAAAATGTCCTGGCAGGTCTCGATGATCAGCAGATCCGCCCCACCGTCAACTAGCCCCTGCACCTGCTCCTCGTAGGCAGCCCGCATCTCATCAAAGCTGATGTGCCCCAGGGTGGGCAGCTTGGTGGTGGGGCCAATGGAGCCGGCCACAAAACGGGGCTTTTCCGGCGTCGCAAACTCGGCTGCTACCCGCTTGGCCAAACGGGCTGCTGCCACGTTCAGCTCGTAGGCTTTTTCCGGGATCCCGTACTCGGCCAAAACGATGGAGGTGGCCCCAAAGGTATTGGTCTCGATGACGTCTGCCCCCACCTCCAGAAAGCCCCGGTGCACCTGTTCCACCGCCTCCGGCTTGGTCAGCACCAGCATCTCATTGCAGCCCTCCAGTTCCGGCCCACCAAAATCCGCTGCGGTCAGGTTCTGGGCCTGGAGAGAGGATCCCATCGCCCCATCAAAGACAATCACACGTTCCTGGAGATGCTGCAGGAAGGGATGGGTCATAGAAGTCAAAGTCAGGCAGGGTGTCATCGACCTAGAGTCTGATTTAAGTTAGCATCGAGCCATTTGCTCGGACTAGGCCGAAGGATGGATCCCTGGCCAGGGATCCCATCTTGGCCATTGTTGAGGTGAATTTAACATTTTCTTTGCCTGCCCCGTTGCTGTTTCCCCCAGGTCGGGCTAATTTAGGGAAGACGTTTTGGTGTGAACGGCTACAGTTGCTCGCAAGTGTTCCTCCCAGGGTCACTTGCCGCCTGCTGTAGAGCGATCTTCTCCTCGCGGGTTGGAGTGGTTGAGGTGCTGAATGTTCCGTCCCCTTGGTAAAGTGCCTCGCACTCCGTCGCAGGATCGACGAAGAGAAAGATCCACCTTTCGCCACCTCGAGAGGCCCCGTCCATCAAGACGAGTCTTGCGCCAGTTCAGTTGAGCTCCATGAGCGATATCTGCTTCCAGATTGACCCGAGCAATCGGTTATTCAGAAGCGGGCAGGCTGGCCTAGGGCAAGTCAGGCTTTGGCTTGCGGATATCGGCTCCCTCACTCTGGCGTTGTGGGATGCAGCAGAGCTGCAACTTGCTCCTCTCCCTTTGGCGTCTAGGCTCCCTTAGTCACCTTTAGTTGTCTGTGATTAGGATCACGAGGAACTCAGCATGGCTCAAGCAAAGGAATTGGTGAAATCGGGTAAAACAGCTCTTCTCGAACCGGATCTGGAAAATCCACCTTCCAGCGCCCTGGAGTTGGACACGGAGACAGATACCCTCGAGAGCGAACTGGATACCGGTGACACTGATGCTTTTGATGAGGATGACGACGAAGAGGCAGCAGAGGAGGATGGAGAGACTGCCGCCGCCGGTGCCAAAGGTCGCTCAAAGCGCAAGGCGGCCAGTAAGAAAAAGCCCTACACCGATGACTCTATCCGGGTCTATTTGCAAGAAATTGGGCGTATCCGGCTGCTGCGGGCCGATGAAGAAATCGAGCTAGCCCGAAAAATTGCCGATCTGCTGGAGCTAGAGCGCGCTCGCGAGGCCGTTTTTCAGCGTATGGGCCTCTGGTCAGACCCAGAAGAGGTGCCGGACACCCTCTGGGCAGAAGAGGTCAAGATGTCCTTGCCGGAATTTCGGCGGCGGTTGCATCGGGGGCGGCGGGCCAAAGAAAAGATGGTGCAGTCTAATCTGCGTTTGGTGGTGTCCATCGCCAAAAAGTACATGAACCGGGGCCTGTCTTTTCAGGATTTGATTCAGGAGGGATCCCTGGGCCTGATCCGGGCAGCCGAGAAATTCGACCACGAGAAGGGCTACAAGTTCTCCACCTATGCGACGTGGTGGATTCGACAGGCCATCACCCGCGCCATTGCCGACCAATCCCGCACCATTCGCCTGCCTGTCCACCTCTACGAGACGATCTCCCGCATCAAAAAGGTAACCAAGTTGCTTTCCCAGGAATTGGGCCGTAAGCCCACCGAAGAGGAGATCGCCACCCGCATGGAGATCACCATCGAGAAGTTGCGCTTTATCGCCAAGTCGGCCCAGCTTCCCATCTCTTTGGAAACCCCCATCGGCAAGGAAGAGGATTCTCGGCTGGGAGACTTTATCGAGTCGGATGGGGAGACGCCGGAGGATCGGGTGGCCAAAGTCTTGCTCAGAGAAGATCTGGAAAGTGTTTTGGAAACCCTCACCGCCCGCGAACGGGATGTGTTGAAGTTGCGCTACGGCTTGGATGATGGCCGCATGAAAACTCTGGAGGAAATCGGCCAGATCTTTAATGTCACCCGTGAGCGAATCCGGCAGATCGAGGCTAAGGCTCTGCGCAAGTTGCGCCACCCCAACCGCAACAGCGTGTTGAAGGAATACATCCGGTGACTCTGGGGCCCATTCCTTCTAGCTCTCAGGGAGAGCCGGGGCAAGGGATCCAAGAGAGTTCCCGGCCCCATAAGGCAGACTGAGTTGGAACTGCCAACCCGCGCGATGGAGGATCTTCAGCATGAACTCGAACCAGACTCCGCGGATCCCAGTCTTTCTGAAAAAGCAGCCCTCTTTCTGGTGTTGGCCGCGGTGGGCGCCATCAGAGCTTTGGTGGCCAAGCTCACCATTGTCAAGCTCACCATTGTGGTGGGGCGCACCGTTCGCAAGGATTCCTATTTTCTCTCCCAGAGGGCTGGATTGGCGGATCCCTTTACACAGACTCAAGGACTGAGCGATTGCGGCGCTTCTGGGCAGCCTTGACTTTCTACACGGCCCTGCCTCTGGGGTGGGTCGGAGACTTGCCGTTTGAGGGCATTGCCGCCTGGCTGCCAGGGGTAGGTGTGTTGCTGGGCGGGATCCTCTCCCTGGCTGGGATCCTGCTGCAGATTTTCCCCAATCCGGTGCGGGCCGCTTTGCTCTTGGCCCTGTGGGTTCTCTTGACCGGTGGGCTGCACCTGGACGGGGTGGCCGATACTGCCGATGGCTTGGCGATCAATGTCCACAAGAATCCTTACAAAGGGGATCCGGAACGGTCAACTGAGGATGGGCAAAAATCTGACTTGCAGGGATCCCGTCGCCGTCTGCAGGTGATGAGCGATAGCCACACCGGGGCCTATGGGGTACTGGCCTTGGTGCTGCTGCTGCTGCTGAAATTTGCTGCCCTGAGCAGCGTTCGAGCTTGGCCCCTCTTGCTGCTGGTGCCCGCCTGGGGGCGTTGGGGCCAGTTGCTCGCCATTGCCCTGTACCCCTATCTGCGAGAGCAGGGATCCGCCCGCTTCCTCAAAGACTCCACTTCCCTGCCGGGATCCCTGTGGCCGGGCACTCTGCTTGTGCTGGCCATCACCGGGGGGTTGGGCTGGGCTGGGATCTTGGCTTGGCCCCCTTTGCTGCTCTGGACGCTGGGATCCGCCCTGGGGGCTTGGGCCGTGGGCTACTGGATCTACCGCCAGTTGGGAGGACACACGGGCGATACCTACGGAGCTACGGTGGAATGGTCAGAAGCGATAGCATTGCTGTGGGGATCCCTTATTGGGCCATCATGAATCTGATACATTTACGCTGAACACTGCTGAACATCACTGTTCAACTATGCAGCGATAGCATTCTGTTTGTT
>NZ_JANSIK010000049.1:0-7396 GCF_047462035.1 Synechococcus sp. R5-15
CCAAGTGGTGCAGCTTGGCGGTGTTCCAGCAGTTCTTTTGTTTGGCGGTGTCGAGAATCTGGTTGCAAGCGTCAGCAAATCTCTGCAAAGTGCGGTCAATCTCTTGACGCAACTCTACAGGGACTATCAGCTTGCAACGTACAGAGATAGTCTGGCTCATTGGCTTATTGTAGTTCATCCAGACTTTGACCAGCAAACCTATATGGAGGAGGGCTTTCCTCCCGACACCAAGCCTGCGGCTATGGTGCGAGCCTCCAGCCCGAAAATTTGGTGAAATGCAAGGACTCCGTCCCGCTTACGCGTTCGCGTTAGCGTCGCGTAGCGACAAAGGACTCCGTCCCGCTGACGCGAGCGGATCCCATTCCCCGCCTCTGGCCAACCCCTCGATGGTGGTGATGGCTTGGCCCTGCAAGCGCGCCGCCGGGTACAGGCAACTGTGGACGGGATCCCCCTCCAACAGCACCGTGCAAGCCCCGCAATCCCCCGAGTCGCAGGCACGGCGTACCCCCACCCAGCCCAGCTCCCGCAACAAGCTCAGCAGAGTGATCCCCGGCGGAACCACCTGCCCATAGGGTTGGCCGTTCACCTGAAATCGGATGGGAATGGGAGTGGGATCCATAACGGTCTTCTTTTTTCACTCACATCTACCCCATTCTGTTTTGAGCAAAATGTTTCGAGTGAACCATTGGATTGCCCTGTTTGTTTTCATCCCTCTTCCCCATGAGGTGAGGGGATCCTGCCTATCGCAGATCGGTTTGCCCTCCCTCGCTGGGATGGCTTTCTTGGATGATCAGAGCAGGATTTTGTGAATTCAAATCCCAAGTGCAGGCCAAGCCTTCTTTGCCGAGATCTCTTCGCTTCCCTCAACTCCATTGATGACTTAGCCTATTTACCCTAGGAGACACTATGGCAACTCTTTACTTCAGCCCGCTTTTCGAGGTACAAGCTCTGCAAGCGGAGCCCAACCGGGGACGCTCTCGCTCCTTCCTGCCCACTCCTCTGCAGGTTTGGGAGAGCGGCGAAGCCTACACCGTCCAGTTGTGGGTGCCCGGTGCCAATCGGGAACGCTTCCACATCGAGGCCACGGCTCAACAGCTCTCCATCAGCGGCGAGATCCAGGTTCACGGCCCTGAAGGTGCTGAATTGCGCTACCAAGAAGTGGAGCCCCAACCTTTTCAACGCATCCTCAAGCTGGCCCGCCGCATCCAGCCGGAGAAAGTCTCGGCCACCTATCGCGACGGCATCCTCACCCTCACTCTGCCCAAAGCCGACGCAGCGCGGGTGATCAAAGTCCAAGTGGGCGCCTCAAACCCCACTACTCCGACGGAAGCCGTGACGGTGGAAAGCCAACCTGCCTAGGATCCCCCTCTTTTCGGGAGAGGGGCTGGGGGTGAGGATCCACTGCACGCGCACCTCATCTCCCACCTTAAAATCCAGCGCCCGGCTGGCATTGCCTCGGTTTTGCACGATCTCCACCCAGCCGGAGCTGCCCACCAGGGCCAGCACTTCGCCAACTTCCCCCTCGGCAAAGGTGGCCACGGAGCGGACGGGGATCCCTTTGATCCAGGCGCTCCAGCTTCGACCTTCCACCCACTGTCCGGGCAGGTTGGTGATGCCGTTGCCGAAGTGGTCGATGGCCTGGACCAGGCCGCGACAGCCGTTGGTCTCCATCTGGGGTGGCGGCCACTCCCAGCGGGTTAGTTCTGCTACGTCTAGGGGATCCCCCAGCTCCGCCAAAGGGATCCCGTTGGCCAGATGAGCGGCAACCGGGGCAAAAATATCCCGCCCATGAAAGGTGCGGCTGGGAGAGGGGGTGCGCCAATAGCGGGGCCGGTTGAGTTCCACAGCAGCCAGCGCCGGAGTTTGGGCCAAAACGCCGCTGAACAGGCCATTGTCGGGGCCGACCAAAAAGCCCGTCTCGGTTTGGATGGCTACCGCCCGGCGGCTACTCCCCACCCCTGGATCCACAACGGCCAGGTGAATGGTGCCCGACGGCAGATAGGGGTAGGCCGTCATCAGGGCAAAGCGAGCCGCCGCCACATCCTGAGGCGGGATCCCATGGCTGAGGTCGATGAGTTGAGCCTGTGGGGAAAGGGTATGAATCACCCCTTTCATAATGCCCACATAGGGATCCTGCAGGCCAAAATCCGTCAACAGGCTAATAAAAGGCATACCCTTTTGAGGCTTGAGGATCCCAGTTTAAGGATCCCAAAAGATAACAGCGCTTATGGATGGGGTGGCTAGCGGGCAGCAAGAGCAGGTTGCGGGCGCTCATACACCTGCCCCAAACGCGCCAACTGCTGCACCAACAAACTCAAGAACAGGCCCACATCGGTAACAATCCCCACCGACTCCAGGGATCCCCGATCGGCCAGCTTGGTCACCACTGCCGGGTTAATGTCCACGCAGATCAGCTTGACCCCGGCAGGCGTCATGTTCCCGGCTCCAATGGAGTGCAACATGCTGGAGAGCATCAACACCATGTCGGCCCCCTGTAGCAGCCGTGCGTAATCCTGCTGGGCCTTGATCAAATCCATCTCCGTATCCGGCAGCGGCCCATCGTCACGGATGGATCCCGCCAGGGAGAAGGGCACCTGAGCGCGAATGCACTCGTAGAACACCCCACCGGTAATCACGCCCGCTTCCACTGCGGCCCGGATGCTGCCGTACTTGCGGATGAGGTTGATGGTTTTGAGGTGATGCTTGTGGCCGCCCTTGACCGGCGTGCCCCGCGACAGATCCACCCCCAGCGAGGTGCCGTAGAGATTCTGCTCCAAATCGTGAACGGCAATGGCATTGCCCCCCAGCAGCGCCTGCACATAGCCTTCGCGGATGAGGGTGGCCAAGTGGGATCCACCGCCCGTGTGGATGACCACCGGCCCTGCCACCACCACCGTTTTGCCGCCCCGCTCCTTGATTTGCCGCAGCTCCCAGGCAATCTGCTCCACCAGGATCTCCACCCGCCGCTCGCTGGAGACCCCCGATCCCATAAAGGTAAACTCCTGGGAAGAGCGCTCTTTGCTGGCCTGGCGCACGGTGCGGATCCCTTCCACCCCACACACCACGGCATCCCCCACCTGCAAATCTCGAATCAGGGTGCAATAGGCTGAAAACTCCGTCTTGCCATTGCAATCGGATCCCTTGACCACGATCACCCCATCCATGCGCTGCCGCTGCACCGGGATCCACTGGCCGGCCACCCGCACCTGCGTGGGATAGATGGTGGTGACATAAAAATCGTCGGGCGCTACCCCTGCTTTCTCTACCCGCTCCAGACGGGCATCTTGCTGGGTTTCCTCCGAGAGACGGGCCCCCTGCTCGATCAAGGCGCTGAGAATGGTATCCAGGGTCTCTTCGGTGGGAGCGGAAACGGCCAGTTCCACCGTGGAAGTGCTCTGCCGTTTTTCCCCAAGCTGAAACTTGAGGATCTGGAAGCTGCCGCCATTGTCCACAATGCAATCGACGGCCCTGGTGAGCAGATCGCTGTCCACCAAATGTCCCTGGAGGGTCACCGTCCGGCTGAGCACTGTGGCCACTGGATCGGTTTGGGGAGCCACCGTCTCGTCGAGGCGCAATGTCAAGCACTTGGCCGCCCCACCGGCTTTCAAGAACTCCGTCAGCTCCGTCTGCACCACCGCAAATCCCCGCTCCTGTAGGGCGGCTTCCAGCTCTGGGCTGACCCGATTCACCAAGATCGTGCCGTTCACATCCACGGCATTGCAGGCAAAGTGAATGGCATCCGCCTCCTGAACCGGGATCCGCTTTTCAGGGGGCACCCGCATCTCGATCAGGCGGTTGGAATAAGCATCAAAAGCCGGCGGGTAATAGAGCAAATAGCCTTCGGAGAGGGGGCAGAAGCAGGTGTCCAGGTGGTAGAACCGCTCGTCCACCAGCCGCAAAGACAACACCTCGATCCCCAGCCACTTGGCCAAGTAGGGGTGAGACTCCAACATGGAGCGAAAGCCGTAGCCCGCCCACAGCCAGCGCCCTGCCCGATCCAACAGAGCATCTCCCGCCCCCTCAAAAGCCAGGGCTGGCGGCAGCTCATAGACGGTGTAGCCCTGTTCCTCAAACCAAGCCTTGAAATGGGGCTGTTCCCCCTGCCGCTCTGGGTGATAAAAACGGCTCAGCACCACCTTGGATCCCAGGATGAGCCCAGCATTCGCCGTAAACACCATATCCGGCCATCCCGGCACCGGCTGGATCAGCTTCACCTCCGCCCGTTGCGAGAGATGCGAATAGAGAGCCTGCCACTGCTGCAGCGCCCGTTCTCGCGAAGAGCGGTGAACATTCCCCACCATCCAGGGGTTGATCACATAGTCCACCTCGTAGTGATCGGGTGGGCACATCAAATACCGAATGGCACCAGGCATAGATCTCAGAGCGCAATCTGCAGCAGGGCATCCCCTAGATTAGCAGTTGCGTGAGCAGCATCCTCAAGAATCATGAAAGAATCATTATTTGTGGGAATCTTTCGCCAGCTCTGGCTGCAGTGGGCTGGGATCGGCAATGTTGGGCAACTCCAGACAGTAGCCCGCCCCATAGACGGTTTTGATGTACTGGGGGTGGCGGGGATCCGGCTCCAGCTTGGTGCGCAGGTGGCGGATATGAACACGGATGGTCTCGATGTCGTCGTCGGGCTCGTAGCCCCACACCTCCTGCAGGATTTCGCTGGGGGAAACGGTCTGCCCATGTCGCTGCATCAGACAGTGGAGCAGGTCAAACTCCAGGTGGGTGAGCTTGATCGTTTTGCCGAACCACAACGCCTCGAAGCGTTCCGGCACCAGCGTGAGGGGGCCATAGGTGAGGATCTCCCCATGCTTGGCCGCCTGTGGGATCCGGTCTGAGCGACGCAGCAGGGCCCGCACCCGCACCAGCAGCTCCTGCACCTCAAAAGGCTTGGTCAGGTAGTCGTCGGCACCGGCATTAAAGCCCTCGATCTTGTCCTGGGTTTGGCCGAGGGCGGTGAGCATCAAAATCGGGATCTCGCTGGTGCGCTCCTCCCGCCGCAAGCGCTGACAAACGGTCAGGCCATCTACCTGGGGCAGCATCAGGTCGAGGATGATCAGATCGGGGAGAACTTGCAGAGCCAGTGCTTGTCCGCGCACCCCATCGGTGGCCTTCACAACCTCGTAGCCCGCCAACTCCAGATTGATGCGCAGGATATCCAGAATCGAAGGGTCGTCCTCAATAATGAGTATGCGAGCCATAGCCGGTTGCAGCCCAAACTGCGGATAAAACGTTTTGTTAAATGTGCTAACAAAGAGCCGAAGCTTTACGACTGGAAGTTTACTTAATTTTAGCCTCATTGCAAATCTTACTGCGAAGTTAACCCGCAGGGTTGCCCAGCCCGGAGCCGGATGCAGGGGAAACTTTTCAACCCGTTTGGGGCAAATGGGTGCGTTTTTAAGGCCTACGGCCCGCTATCGCGAACGGATCTCCCTTTGGGGGAAGTGCTCCGCACCGCTGGCGCGAACGCGGCGATGAGGCGGCGGGTGTAGTCCTGCTGCGGCTGCTGGTAGATCTGGGAGGCGGGGCCAAGCTCTTCGATGCGGCCCCGGTTCATGACCATGATGCGGTCGCTCATGAACTTGACCACGCTCAGGTCGTGGGAGATGAACAGGTAGGCCAACCCCAGTTCCTCCTGCAGATCCTTGAGCAAGTTCAGCACCTGTGCCTGCACGGAGACATCCAGGGAAGACACTGCCTCATCGCAGACGATCAGGCGGGGCTCCGAGGCCAGGGCGCGGGCAATACAGATCCGCTGCCGCTGTCCTCCGGAAAACTGGTGGGGCGGGCGATCCAGCGCTTCCGGATCCAACCCTACCCGTTCAAACAGGCGTTGGGCCCGTGCTCGTCGCTCAGCAGCATTTCTCCCAATCCCGTGCAGGGCCATTGGCTCTATGACGCTGGCTCCCACACTCATGCGCGGATCCAGTGAGGCTGCCGGATCCTGAAAGATCAGCTGAATCTCGCGGCGGAGACGACGTAAGCGTTGGGGCGGCAAGCGGAGCAGCTCCTCGCCGTCGTAGATCACCTGGCCAGAGCTGGCACGGACCAGGCGCAACAGGGTTCGCCCCAGGGTGGTTTTGCCGCAGCCGGACTCTCCCACCAGCCCCAAGGTCTCTCCGGGGTAGAGGTCAAAGCTGATCCCATCCACAGCTCGGATCTCGCCCACCTGGCGGCCAAATGGCCCTCGACGGACGGCGTAGTGGGTTCGCAGATCCCGCACCTGCAGCAGGGGGGGCTGACTGTACAGCCGGCGCAGCCGTTCTTCCTCTAAGGACTCCGTCCCGCTTACGCGAACGGCAGCCGGGATCTCCACCTGCTGCCACTGCTCCTCTGGGGATCCCCCTTTTTCCAGAAAATCCTGGACGGTGGGCAACCGCCGCAACCGCCGCTCCAACACCGGGCGACAGGCCAACAGGCCGCGGGTGTAGGGATGCTGGGGATCCCGAAAGATCTGCTCCACCGATCCCTGTTCCACAGCTTGGCCCCGGCGCATCACCACCACCTGATCTGCCAGTTCGGCCACCAAATTGAGATCGTGGGTGATGAAGAGGATGGCCATCTGCCGGTGCTGCTGCAGCTCCCAGAGCAGGCGCAGGATTTCCGCTTGCACCGTGACATCCAGAGCGGTGGTCGGCTCATCGGCAATCAACAGTTGGGGATTGGAGGCGATGGCACAGGCGATGGCCGCCCGCTGGATTTGGCCGCCGGAGAGCTGATGAGGGTAGCGCTCCAGCATCTGGGGAGAAAGCTGCACCTCCTCAAACAGGCGAATGGCTTGGGCGCGGATCTCCGCCGGGCTCAGGGAGGTGTTGGCCCTCAAGGTTTCCTGTAACTGCTGGCCACAGGTGTAGAGGGGGTTGAGGGCGGTGCTCGGCTCCTGGAAAATCATGGCGATCTGGGATCCGCGATAGCGCCGCCGTTGCCGGGGATCCAACTGCAGCCAGTCCACCGTTCCGTTGGGGCCCTTGAAGAGGATTTTGCCCTCCACCCGGGCCGAGCTGGGCAGCAGATCAATCAGCGTCAGGGCGGTCATGGTTTTGCCGGATCCCGACTCCCCCACCAGGCCTAAGGTCTGGCCGATCCCGATCTGGAAAGACAGCCCGTCCACCACCGGGGATCCCGAGGGCTCGCCAGCTGCACGGCTGGGCAAGAAAACCCGCAGCCCTTGTACGGTCAGCAAGGCAGAATCGGCAGTAGAGACAGCCTCAGTCATGGCGACGAAAGTGCTCCGCACCGCTGGCGCGAACGCATTAGGGGAATTGGCAGGATTATAGACTACCGCCCCCGCCTTGGCCTCCAAAGTGCTCCGCACCGCTGACCAAAAGGCGCGGCAAGCCCCGTCCTTCAGGGCAGGGAAGGATAGCGCCGACCGTAGCCGACGCCC